>NZ_NFKD01000002.1:0-170825 GCF_002160215.1 Bacteroides sp. An19
GGGCTGGGAGTTAGATGCCAATACCTTTTTGCGCCGCTTCTGTAGAGACGATGTGCACATCGTCTCTACTACGTGGCATATACAAAATGCACAAAATAAATACCGCGTGAAGTATAACTCCTGAACGAAGTGATAACTCCCGTGAAACATAACTACGTTTAACTCCTGATTCGCATAAAAATTATATTCTTGATTTAGAAGCTGTTTTGAATTTATCGTGCGATGATTTGGGATGAGTTTTTGAGGCATTTCCGCTTCTGTGATGAGGAAGATAGCGGGCTATCTGACGAAGAACAGGAGCGAAAAGGACCAAAAAATCGCCCAAAGCACACACGAAAACGGATACATCAAGCCAAGAAAAACTTTTTGGAGAAATTCAAAACAGCTTCTTATTTTAATCTGTGTAATCTGTGGTGCTTTAAAAAAGAGGTATGGAAGAAACAGTAAAACATCATTTGTTGGACCGGGTGAAGAAGAACCCGTATGTCAATCATTTGGAGATTGATTTTCAAGAGATAGAAGAAGGCCGTGTGGTAGGGCGCATGCCGTTGAAGCCCGAACAGCGCCAGTATAGCGGAGTGGTGCACGGAGGGGTGTTGGCGGCATTTGCCGATACGGTAGCCGGATTTGCGGCTTATACGATGACGCCTACCGACCGGGATGTACTGACGGCAGAGCTGAAGACTTCGTTCTTGCGTGCGGCATGGGGCGACGAGCTGGTAGGGATAGGCACCGTTGTGAAATCGGGGTTGAACTTGCAGTTTGCCGAGTGTGAAATCTATTGCGACGGCAAGCTGGTGAGCAAGGCTTCGGGGACATTTTGTGTGGTACATTCTCTGATTTAGGCGTATGAAAGCGGAAGCGATGTATATCCGTCTGGACGGGTTGAAATTTTATGCCCGTCATGGTGTGTTTCCTCAAGAAACGCGTGTAGGTGCGGAGTTTACCGTCGACCTGTGTTTGCGTACCGATTTCTCGCAAGCGGCGGAGGCCGATGCCTTGGAGGGAACCGTCAGTTATGCGGAGGTGTTCGAGCGGGTAAAGGCGGAAATGGAAATTCCTTCCCGTCTGCTGGAGCATGTCGTTTATCGGATAGCCCGCCGCCTGCTGGACGATTTCCCTAATGTCATGGAAGTCACTATCGGCCTGTATAAGCAGAACCCGCCCATGGGAGCCGATTGCCGCCGGGTGGGGGTAGAGGCGAGGTATGCACGGAATTAGTTGACAAGGAAACAAGTTGGCAAGGTTTACATATTACAAAGCCTTGCCAACTTGTCAACTGAATAGCGATTTACCTTTCTCCTATCGGCGTGTACGTTACTTCTTCCAATACGTTCTTGTATGCCGGCCGGATGATGCGTCTTCCTTCGAAGTTCAGTTCTTCGATGCGGTGAGCGGTCCAGCCTACGATGCGCGCCATGGCAAAGAGCGGTGTGTAGATTTCTATCGGCAGCCCAATCATTTCGTAGATAAAGCCGGAATAGAAGTCCACGTTCGAGCATACTTGTTTCTTTGTGCCCTTTACTTTCTTGAAACATTCAATGGCGCGTTGTTCCAGCAATTCCAGGAAGGCAAATTCTTTTTCGCACCCTTTTTCGGCTACCAGTTCGCTGGCAAGTTCTTTCAGAAGCACGGCACGCGGGTCGGAAATGGTATATACGGCATGGCCGATTCCGTAAATCAGTCCGCTCCCGTCGTATGCCTCTTTGTGCAGCATCCGTATCAGGTAGGTGTCTATTTCGTCGATGTTGGTCCAGTCGGAGATGACCTCTTTCAGGTGGTGGAACATCTTTACCATCTGGATATTGGCTCCGCCGTGTAGCGGACCTTTCAGCGAGCCGATGCCGGCTGCAATGCTCGAATAGGTGTCGGTGCGGGTAGAGCTGGTGACACGTACGGTGAAGGTGGAGTTGTTTCCTCCTCCGTGTTCTGCCTGAAGCACCAGCAGCAGGTCGAGCATCCGCGCTTCCAATGGGGTATATTCCTTTTTCATCATGTAAAGGAAGTTTTCGGCTATCGACAGGTTTTCATGCGGGTGCCGGATGTGGAGCGAACGGCCGTGTATGCTGTGCCGGTAAATGTTGTAGGCGTATGCGATGATGGTAGGGAACTTCGAGATGAGTTCGATGGACTGGCGCATCAGGTTGTCGCGCGAGATGTCATCGGGGTTGGGGTCGAACGTGTACATTTCCAGCACGCTGCGCGCGAGGATGTTCATGATGTTCTGTCCTTCCAGGTCGATGATATTCATGGTTGTCTTCTTGTCGAGCGGCATGTTGTCGTTGATAAGTTCCTTGAAGGCATCCAGTTGTTCGTTGTCGGGCAGTTCTCCCGAAAGGAGCAGGTATGCCACTTCTTCGAATCCGAAGCGTTTTTCCTTTAGCAGGGCATGTACGATGTCGGCAAGGTCGTATCCCCGGTAGAAGAGTTTTCCGGGAATCGGTTTCAGCCCTTCTTCCGTACGTTCATATCCCACTACGTTGCCTATCTTGGTCAGTCCTACCAGCACGCCGGTCCCGTCTTCGTTGCGCAGCCCGCGTTTCACGTTGTATTTCGTAAATAGTTCATTGTCGATGCGGCAAGCCTGCTTGGCGCATTCCGAAAGCTTGTATACGATGTATTCTTTTTTCATGAGTAGTACAAAATTTAAATGATGTTTATTAGAAACGCAGATTAAACCGATAGGTAAATAATCTGCGTTTCAGAACTGACAGGTTATTTAAACGAATCAGAGTCAGTTACTGCTTAGCGCATCAATCACCCGTTGTCCGAATTCCATGGTGCCCAAGGGTTTTCCGTTGGGCATGAAGCGGGCGAGATCGTTGGTCGCTTCTCCCGCTTCGAATAGTTTCTCCAAGGCTTGCGTGATGAGGGTTGCGGCTTCTTCCCAGCCTAAATGTTCCAGCATCATGACCGAAGAGAGCAGCATCGAACAAGGGTTGACGATGTTTTTTCCGGCGATGTCGGGAGCCGTGCCGTGGGTGGCTTCGAAGATGGCATGCCCCGTTGCGTAGTTGATGTTGGCTCCGGGAGCGATTCCGATGCCTCCTACCATGGCGGCAAGCTGGTCGGATATATAGTCGCCGTTCAGGTTCAAGGTGGCTATTACCGCATATTCTTCAGGCTTCAGCAGGGTGTTTTGCAGGAACGCGTCGGCTATGCAGTCTTTGATGATGACCTTTCCGGTGTTGGCGGCATCGGCAAGGGCGGCATTTGCCGATTCTTCTCCCAGGTCTTTCTTTATCTGGTTGTATTGGTTCATGGAGAAGGTCTGGTCGGGAAACTCTTGCTCTGCCACTTCATATCCCCAGCGTTTGAACCCGCCTTCGGTAAATTTCATGATGTTGCCTTTATGCACCAGTGTGACGGAGGTCTGATGATGCTGCAAGGCATACCGGATGGCGGAACGTACCAGCCGTTTGCTCCCTTCGGCGGAGACCGGTTTTACGCCGAAGGACGAGGTCTCGGGGAAACGTACTTTGCTTACTCCCATCTCGTCGTGAAGGAAGGTGTAGAACTTCTGGGCTTCGGGAGTTCCCTGTTCCCATTCGATGCCTGCATAGATGTCTTCCGTGTTTTCGCGGAAAATGTGCATGTTTACTTTTTGCGGTTCTTTCAATGGGGAAACGACTCCCTTGAACCAGCGTACCGGGCGCAGGCATACATAAAGGTCGAGGGTCTGGCGCAGGGCTACGTTCAGCGAACGGATGCCTCCGCCTACGGGAGTGGTCAGCGGCCCTTTGATGCCTATCAGGTATTCGCGGAAAACATCAAGGGTGGCTTGGGGGAGCCATTCGCCTGTTTGGGCAAATGCTTTTCCTCCTGCAAGCACTTCCATCCATTCGATGGAACGTTTGCCTCCGTATGCGGCTCTGACCGCTTCGTTCACAATATTCTGGCATACCGGAGTGATTTCGGCGCCTACTCCGTCACCTTCTATATAAGGTATGGTTACACAGTCGGGTACAATCAGCCGACCGTCTTTCATTTGTACTTTGCTCATAATGGATTATTGTTTTAAATTTTTTAATATCCGCATTCTACCCAATTGCCATGTAGGGGCGTATTGCATACGCCCTGAAGGCATCCGCATGGGTTAGTTGATGCATTCGGGCGTATGCGATACGCCCCTACATGGGATGTTTGCGGATATTCAAATTAAATTTAGGTACTGGTAGACCGGATTTTTAGAATGTATTTAAAACCTAGTCAACTGCTATCTAGTCCCTGGTCCCTGATATTGTTTATAAATTCAATGCCGCTCCGGCTTTAAACCACTTTATCTGCATTTCATTATATGTATGTGCGGCTTCGAATGTATCTTCGCTTCCGTCGGCATGCCTCAACTTGATTTGCAGGGGTTTTCCGGGTGCGAACTCTCTTAATCCGAAGACAGAGATGCGGTCGTTTTCCTGCACTTTATCGTAATCGTCTTTATGGATGAATGTCAGAGCCAGCATGCCTTGCTTTTTCAGGTTCGTTTCATGGATGCGGGCGAAACTCTTGGCAAGAACGACTCTTACGTTGAGGAAACGCGGTTCCATGGCGGCATGTTCGCGGCTGGAGCCTTCTCCGTAGTTTTCTTCGGCTACTACGATGGAGGGAATCCCTTTTGCCTTATAGTTTTTGGCAACGGCGGATACGGCTTCATATTCTCCGGTCAGGGTGTTCAATACCCAGTTCGTTTTCCCGTTGAAAGCGTTTACGGCTCCCATCAGCAGGTTGTTGGAGATATTTTCCAAATGTCCGCGGAACCGTAGCCACGGGCCCGCCATGGATATGTGGTCGGTGGTGCATTTCCCTTTTGTCTTGATCAAGAGCGGCATGTCGATGAGGTCATTTCCGTCCCACGGTGCGAATGGTTCCAGCTTTTGCAGGCGTTCCGAATCGGGATGTATGGAAACTTCGATGGATTTGCCGTCGGCAGGCGGGGCAATGTATCCGTTGTCGTCTACGGTGAATCCGTTTCGGGGCAGGGTTTCGCCGGCAGGTGCATCCAGTTTCACCTGTTCGCCCTTTTCATTGGTAAGGGTATCGGTCAGAGGGTTGAAGCACAAGTCTCCGGCGATGGTAAGTGCCATAGCCAGCTCCGGTGAAGCTACGAAGGCGTGCGTATTCGGGTTCCCATCGGCACGTTTGGCAAAGTTCCGGTTGAACGATGTGACAATCGAGTTGGCTCTGTTCGGGTCATCGGTCACCCGTTTCCATTGTCCGATGCACGGACCGCAGGCATTGGTCATAATGGTTCCGCCTACGGCTTCGAAGGCGCTTATCATGCCGTCGCGCCGGGCGGTGCAATAGATTTGTTCCGATCCGGGATTGATTATCAGGGGAGAAGCCATCTTGAGGGCTTTCTCCTTTACCTGACGTGCCAGAGAGGCTGCCCGGCTCAGGTCTTGGTAAGACGAATTGGTGCACGAACCGATTAATCCTACTTCCATGCGGCGTGGGTAACCGTTTGCTTTTACTTTTTCTGCAAAATCCGAAATGGGGCAGGCGGCATCAGGTGTAAACGGCCCGTTGATATAAGGTTCCAATGCCGACAGGTCGATTTCGATGATGCGGTCGTAATACTTTTCCGGTTGTGCCAGCACTTCGGGGTCGGCTTGCAGGCAATCGACGCATGCCGATGCCAGCCGGGCTATTTCTTCCCTTCCCGTAGCGCACAGGTAAGTTGCCATCTGTTCATCGTAAGGGAAGATGGATGTAGTGGCACCCACTTCGGCGCCCATGTTGCAGATAGTGGCTTTCCCCGTTGCCGAAATCGATGCGGTCCCTTCGCCGAAATATTCAATGATGGCATTGGTCGCTCCTTTTACGGTAAGGATGCCGGCAAGTTTCAGTATCACGTCTTTGGGGGCAGCCCATCCGTTCAGGCTTCCTTTCAGGTGCACG
Organism: Bacteroides sp. An19; assembly: GCF_002160215.1. Taxonomy (NCBI): domain Bacteria; kingdom Pseudomonadati; phylum Bacteroidota; class Bacteroidia; order Bacteroidales; family Bacteroidaceae; genus Bacteroides; species Bacteroides sp. An19. Next base: position 5,896 of record NZ_NFKD01000002.1, read on the forward strand.
CCGATGAGGCGGGGCATTTTCAGTTCCCATTCCATGCCGGTCATTACGTCTACGGCATCAGCTCCGCCTACTCCGATGGCTATCATGCCCAGTCCGCCTGCATTAGGCGTATGCGAATCGGTGCCTACCATCATGCCGCCGGGAAAAGCGTAGTTTTCCAATACGACCTGGTGGATGATGCCGGCACCCGGTTTCCAGAATCCGATGCCATATTTGGCAGACACGCTTTGCAGGAAGTCATACACTTCACGGTTCACCTGGCAGGCGGCAGGAAGGTCGGTTTGTACGCCTTTGTAGGCTTGTATCAGGTGGTCGCAGTGTACCGTTGCAGGAACGGCTGTTGTTTCTTTGCCTGCATTCATGAATTGCAGCAGTGCCATTTGCGCCGTGGCGTCTTGCATGGCAACGCGGTCGGGGCGGAATGTCGCATAATCTTCGCCTCGCCGGAAGCGAGGTTGTATCTCCGGATGATACAAGTGGGTATATAAAATCTTTTCGGCAAGCGTGAGAGGCTTGCCGCTTGCCTGTTGAGCCGCTTTTACCCGTTTTGCATACGAGGCGTAAAACGTTCTTAGCATGTCGATGTCGTAAACCATAAGACTTTTTGTTTAATGAATTGTTTTTATTTGTCCGCAAATGTAAGAAGAATGTTTTGGAAAAGCAAGATTTTGCAGACAAAGTGTCTTGTTTGATGTGAATCGTGCAGCGGTTTGCCAAATTTGCGGCTCGTATATCCGGCGAAACGTTTCTTTGATGCACCGTATCCTTTCGAAATGCAGCCGAAGCGTTTCCGCAGGTTTTCGAAGCCCTCCGGAGTGTTGCCGAAACGTTTTACTGGAGATTTTTTTAGAAAAGCATTGAGTATTTCTCATTTCTTGTTCGTATTTTAGGGAAAACTTAATAAACTCATCTATTTATGAAAACAAAAATTTGGATAATCGTTTTCTTCTGTATAAGTGCCAGTTTGCAGTTTGCAGGTCAGGTAAGTGGTTTGCCGCAAGGGCACCCGCGTTTCTTGACCGATGCCGGAGGCAAGAAGGAGACGTTACGGTTGATTGAGGAAGAAACGTGGGCACGGGAGGTGTTCGACGGATTGAAACGGCGTACTGACACCTATGCCGGACGTGAAGAAGGATGGCTGACATCGCGTTTGCAAATGTACTGGAACACCCACGCCACCGACGTATATATAAAAGGAGAGGTGTACGACCATGCCGGTGGCAATCGCGCGCCTGCGCCTACGGTGATGTTTACCGGCGCACGCAGCCATGCCACCAACTACCGCCGCCCCAAGCTGGAAGAGCTGGAGCCTTACGCCGAAGACCCGAAGGGCATATATCTGGCGAACGCTACGCTGGAAGGGAATCCCAAGGAGTGGGTGTACATCGGCAAGACGGGGCGCATGATAGAGAGCATCAACCGCGAGATAATGGGCATCGCCCGTGATGCTGCTTTCCTGTGGTGGCTGACCGGCGAGGAGCCGTATGGACGGATGGCGGCATCGGTGTTCGATACGTACATGACGGGCATTTATTACCGCAACGTGCCGGTCGACTTGAATAACGGGCACCAGCAGACCCTGGTGGGCATGACCTCGTTCGAGGTGATTCACGAAGACATCCTGAACGAGCTGGTGCCGTTGTATGATTTTCTTTATGATTACCTGAAGCAGACCCGTCCCGAAAAGATGCCGGTGTATGCCGGGGCGTTCAAGAAATGGATAGAAAACATCATCGCCAACGGTGTGCCTCATAACAACTGGAACCTGATTCAGGCACGTTATATCATGAACGTGGCATTGATACTGGAAGACGATGCCGCTTATCCCGACCGGAAGGGCAGGGGCTATTACATCGATTATGTAATCAACCAATCTTCGCTCCGCCAGTGGTTGCTGAAGCAGTTGGCGGATTACGGATTTGATTCCGCTACGGGCATTTGGGCGGAGTGTCCGGGCTACAGCATGAACGTGGTGGGCGACTATGTTTCGTTTGCCAACCTGTTCGACCGTAACCTGCAAACCGACCTGACCATGCAGATTCCGGTTATCCCGAAGGCGGTAGAAGCCTTGCCTCAATACCTGTTCCCCAACCGGATGCTGTGCGGCTGGGGCGATACACATCCGGGCGCGTTGCGCACCGATGTGTTCCGTTACCTGATTCAGAACGCGCAGCAGTACGGCAAGAAAGCCGAAGAACGGAAATTCACGGCGATGTTCCGCCTGTTCGACACGAAAGCCGGCGAGGCAGGAAAGTCTGCCCGTATGCCGGTGGCGGTCACTTCGTTTTTCGCCGATAAGCCGCTGGTGTTGGACAAGGAGGTGAAAGCCGGCAAGATAGACGACTATGTGACGCCGACGTTTTATGCGTCCAATGTGAGCTGGCTGGTACAGCGCAACGGCATGGACGCACGCAACAGCCTGATGGCATCGCTCAACGGAAGCGAGGGAAACCATGCGCACGCCAACGGCATCAGCCTCGAACTGTACGGAAAAGGCTATGTGCTGGGACCGGATGCAGGCATCGGGAAGACGTTGTATCAAGGTTTGGATTACCTGGAGTATTACAGCCAGTTCCCGGCTCATAACACGGTGTGCGTAGACGGCATTTCGTCGTATCCCGTCATGAAGAGCAACCATGCCTTCCGTGTGCGCAACCTCTATCCGGCATCGGGCGCCAAGGTGGGCTACCAGCCGGTAAGCTACACCAACGTGTATTTCCGCGAGCCCGAATCGTATGCCGACCAGACCCGTTTGGTGAGCATTGTCAATACGGGCGATTCTACGGGGTATTATGTCGATGTGTTCCGCAGCCGGAAGATAGAGGGCGGCGACAAGATGCACGACTATTTCTACCATAACTTAGGACAGACGCTGGACCTGCGTGCTTCCGGCGGCGATACGCTCGCGATGCAGCCCACGCAAGAACTGGCTTTTGCCGGGGCGCATCTCTATGCTTACTCCTATATATATAATCAGCGATGCATCGAAACCAGTAAAGATGTCCGGGCTGACTTTACCGTCCGGATGCCCGATGGCGATGATATTACGATGTCGATGTGGATGAAGGGCGAGCAGGAGCGGAAAATCTTCTCGGCTTTAAGTCCGATGACCGAAGGGTTGAGCCGCATCAAGCAGATGTCTTATGTGATAGCCGACCAGCCTACGCTGACCTTTGTGGCACGCCAGCGCGGAGAGGCGTGGAAGCGTCCTTTCGTATCGGTATTCGAACCGCATACGGCAAAGAATGCGCCTTCGCGCATCAGGGAGGTACGCTTTCCGGAAGTCAGCGCCACCGGAGAAGGAAGCCATACGGGCATTCAAGTGATACAGACCGACGGTACGGTCGATTGGATTCTCTCTTCCGATAAGGCAGAAGTGCGTTGCACCACGGAAGGGATTTCGGCACAGGCGGTATATGCGCTCTACCGGCAGAAAGGCGGGCAGGGAGAAATGGCTTTCTTGGGCGGCGGAACCTTGCTGGAGGCAGGGGATATCCGCATCGAAGCGGCAGAAGCGGCGGATGTTTTGCTGGTGAAGGAGGCTGGAGGCTGGATGTACACCGCTTCCCGTCCGTGTACAATTACGATGGGTGGAAAAGAGCTTAGTTTGCCGTCGGTGCAAACAAAAACTTCTGTATTGTTTTCAAAGTAGAAAAGATATTGTTATTTTTGTTCGTCTCAAAAAAAGGTAGATTGGTAAATAAGAATGAGAGAACAGCTGAAGTTTATAATAATCATGGTGGGCATCTTGTTGCTCGTGGCGGCACGGGCGGCAGGCATGCCCTTTTCATATAGTTTCCGCAGCCTGTCGGTGTCCGACGGGTTGCCCGATTTGGTCATCAACACTTGCTATAAGGACCGGTCGGGCTATATGTGGTTTGGTACCAATGTGTCGTTGGAACGTTTCGACGGCATTCGTCTGAAGCATTATCTGATAAAGGGGAAAGCCGAAACCTGAAAGGCCGAAAACCTGAAACGGGTATATGCTGTTGCCGAGATGGCAGAGGGTGAGATATGGGTAGGGTCGGATGTGGGGTTGCTGCATCTGGACAAAGCGACTGATGACCTGGAGGCTGTAGAGCCGGTATTGATAGATGCTCCGGTATATTGCCTCTTGTCGGACGGGAAGCAAACGCTGTATGCAGGCACGCGCAAAGGACTGTTCGTTTACGAGGGCGGCAAGATGCGTCACATCCTGATAGACAAGAACGTGTTTTCGCAATGGAACGAAATCAAAGGGTTGAACATCGGCGAAGACGGCCGTTTGTGGCTGGCTACCTTGAAAGGGGTAGTGGCTTTGCATACCGCTTCGGGCAAGCTGGAGACGTATGCATACCGGAACCCGTTTTACTCGCTGACCCGTATCGGCGGGGTATTGTATCTGGGAACGATGAACGAAGGAATCGTTACGTTCGATACGCAGGAAAAGGCTTTCGGCAAGCTAGTGGATGTGGGCTGCTCGGTCATCTCTTCTCTTTCTACCGATGGTAAGGACCTGCTGTATGTAGGGACGGACGGAAATGGAGTCCATTTCGTGTCGGTGACTCAGCGAAAGGTCGTGAAGTCGTTCCGGCACGAGACCGGAAACGATGCCAGTATCCGTTCCAATTCGGTGTACTCGCTTTTGGTAGACCGCGACGGGTTGCTTTGGATAGGTTTTTATCAGCTGGGGCTGGACTATACGTTGCACAATAACGGGCTGTTTGCGGCTTATCGGTATCCGCCCTATTTGGATACGCGTGACATGCCGGTGCGTACCATCGCTTTCCACCAGGGGGAAAAGCTGGTAGGCTCGCGCGACGGGCTGTATTTTATCGATGAAGACAGGCGGTTGTTCAAGAGTTTTCATAACTTGCGTGCCAATATGATTATTTCCAGTTGCTATTTCGAGGGGAAATACTACATCGGTACGTATGGAGGCGGCATGTATGTGTTCGACCCGCTGACCCTTGAACTGGTTGATTTCGATGCGGCGGAGGGCGAGCCATTCCTGACAGGCCATATATTCTGCATCCGTCCGGATGCGGACGGCGATTTGTGGATTGGCACTTCATCGGGGCTTTACCGCTATCGGGCAGGGAAGCAGGTGGCTCATTATACCGGTTCCAATTCCAAGTTGCCCGAAGGGAATATCTACGAGGTCTTTTTCGACTCTACCCGCAAAGGATGGATTTGTACCGAGAAAGGGCTTTGCATTTGGGATGCTTCGTCGGAAAGCATCCGTACGGATGTCTTTCCCGAAGGATTCATCAACGAAGAGAAAGTAAGGGTGGTCTACGAAGATTCCAGGCACAATCTTTATTTATTGCCCGAAAAGGGTACCTTGTTTGTGTCCGACCTTTCCATGAGCCATTTCTCGCGTTTCGACAACGAACTGCTTCGGGGCAAAACGCTGATGTCGGTGGTGGAGGACAATGAAGGATGGCTGTGGCTCACTACCAACAACGGCATCTATCGCTACGACAAGAAAGACCGGGTGATGCCTTATAGCCTCTCCGACGGTATCTTGAGCCCTATCTTTATCAACTGTATGCCGGTGAAGGACGAAAGCGGCGGACTTTGGTTCGGCAACTCCAAAGGATTGGTTTATCTGGACATGAACAAGCTGAAGTCGAGAAAAGTTCCGCCTTATAAGCTGGCTGTTTCGGGAGTGCAGGTTGATGGGGAAGAGGCGGTTCCCGAAGTGTGGAGCAGAGGACAGGCGGACGGCATTTACCTGGACAAGGTGAAAAACAATCTGACCGTTTTCTTTTCGGCACTTACTTATACCTATCCGTCTGATATGTTTTACGAATACAGGCTGGAAGGCGGAGAGGACGACGTGTGGAAACCTTTAATCGGTAAGTCGTCTGTTTCTTTTTACAATTTGTCTGCGGGAGATTATCTGCTCAGGATACGTAGCATCGGGTTTCCCGAATCAGAAATCGTATTGCCTGTTAAGGTGCATTCCGTATTTTGGAGCTGGTTTGTGGCAGGGGCAGGACTGTTGTTTATCGGAAGCCTTGCCTGGTTTCTTGTGCGGAAGAAACGGTCGGGACGCCTGCATGTATCCGACAGGCAGGAAAGCCAGGATAATCCCGTTACGCAGCCCGGTCCGGACAAACTGGTATTGCAGACTATTCTAGACGGTGCGCTGGAAACATACATTCCGCCGATGGAACATTCGGAGGACGAGCCGGCAAAAGAGAAATACAAGGTGCACAAGGTAGACCCTGAAGAATGCCGCCAGCTCCAGAAAATACTGGAGCGGCTGATGCAGGAAGAAAAGCCTTATAAGAATTCCGACCTGAAGATTGCCGATCTGGCAAAGATGACAGGATACACCTCGCATACGCTTTCTTACTTCTTCAATCAATACCTGAAGAAGAACTATTACGATTACATCAACGAATACCGTGTGGAAGAGTTCAAGCGGCTGATTGTGGATGAGCAATATGCCAAGTACACGCTGGAGGCGTTGGCAGAAGTATGCGGCTTCAGTTCGCGTACCTCTTTCTTCCGTTATTTCAAGAAGGTGGCAGGTATCACTCCCAATGAATACATCAAGCAGTTGAACCGTTAAGAAATAATACCTGCAGTGTCATGAAGGCGCAAAGAGGTTCTATTCCTCTTTGTGCCTTTTGTTTTGCCCGATGCAGATAGTTGCGTAGGCAAACGCAGGCAGGTGCGTTGTTTGTAAGATTATTAATCTTCCGGCTGTAAGATTATTAATCTTACACGTGTAGGATTATTAATCTTACAGAAAAGTTACTTATTGAAATATTTCCTTTTTACCATTGTGCGTAATTTGGTAAACGATTATTTACGCCGTTTATATAAGAAGCAGGAAATCGACCGCTATCTGTATGAGGTGCTTCCGGTTTCTGTTACGGATTTGGAGAGCCAGGTGATTGCAAAAGACTTGCGGCGGTGGGAGTACCGGAAAGTTGCTACGCTTTCCGAACAGCGTCGGAAGGTGTATGTGATGAGTCGGTTTCAGTCTAACTCCATTTCGGAAATATCCCAAAAGCTGAATCTGTCCTTTCGTACGGTAGAAAGCCACCTTTTTGTTAGTAGGAGAGATGTACGTGAATTCATGAGAGCATGTATCTAAATAAATTGTTAATTTAAAAATTGATTTATGAAAAATGTAGTGAGAATGTTGTCAAAGAGAATGTTATTCTCTGTCTTTATGGCATCACCTTTGATGGCTGGAAGTTCGTTATCGGCTTTTGCAGGTATAGGCAGCGTAGGGTGGATGCAGCAAGCTAATGTTGTAGAAGGTATTGTAACTGATGTGAACGGTGAGCCGGTTATTGGTGCCAGCGTTGTAGTGAAAGGCATGTCAAACGGGACTATTACAGATTTGGATGGTAAGTTTAGTTTGCCGGATGCTCAAGGCGTTTTGGTTATTTCGTATATCGGTTATAAGACGCAAGAAGTGGTTCTTGACGGGCAGAAACATCTGAAAGTCATGATGGAAGAAGATTCGAAAGCTTTGGATGAAGTGGTAGTAGTGGGGTATGGTACACAGCGTAAATCAGACCTTACAGGTTCTGTTACCACAATCAAGTTAAAAGACATTTCCGGTATCCGGGGAGGAAATGCCGGAGAAGCTTTGCAAGGGAAAAGCGGTCTGACGGTCGTGACTTCAGGAGCGCCGGGAGCAACTCCTACCGTCCGTATTCGTGGTATTGGTACGGATGGTGACGCTACTCCTGTGTACGTAGTAGACGGGGTAATGACAAATAATATAGATTTTCTTAACCCTAAAGATATCGAGAGTATGAATGTGCTGAAAGATGCCTCAGCTACTGCTATTTACGGTTCAAGAGGAGCCAATGGCGTGATTATGGTGACAACAAAAAGAGGCGAGTCCGGAAAGCCTGTCGTTTCGTACTCAGGGAGTGAAGGCTTTCAGTATATCATTGATAATTATGATGTCTGCAATGGTTCCGAATATGCCCGCTTAATGAATATTGTTGCCCAAAATTCCAGACAAGAACAACCTTACGGAAATCCGTCGGGGTATGGAAAAGGAACTGATTGGCTGGGGGAAATGACCCGGAACGGTTGGACACGTGACCATCAACTTTCTGTATCGGGTGGCTCCGAATCTGTGAATTATAATGTGAGTGCCGGATATTTCAAGCAGAATGGTGTATGGGAGAATACGTCTTATGACCGCTGGACTTTCCGTATCAATAATGAATATAAGCTTTCAAAATCTATCCGGATAGGACATAACTTGAATTTAGCTGTCAGCAACAGTGACGGCAGAAGCGATTCATATCGTTTGATGCGTTCCGTTTTGTCTGGTTCACCTCTTATTACACCCCAAAATGAACAAGGAGAGTGGAATTCTATGCAGAATGGTGATTTGATAAATCCTGTTGCGGAATTAGCCCTGAATGCCGGTTATAACAATAAGCGGATACGTTTCTTTGGGAATGTATGGGGAAGCTGGGAAATAGTGAAAGGGCTTACATTCCGTACGTCGTATGGTGTTGATTGGTTACATGGTTATGAACATCAGTTGAAGGGGATTTACAATATCAATCCATCCCATCAAAGCAGCAGTTCTAATACCTTTATGGAGAATTATGCGCTCGAAAACACATGGTTGTGGGAAAATACATTGACGTATGATCGTTTATGGGGGAACACTCACCATTTGAATGTCCTGGCAGGTTTTACGTCTGAAAAAGCACGACACAAGGATTGGGAGCAAACAGCCGGAATATTTTGATGTACGACAAGGATTATGGCATGACAGCTACCGCTCCTACCGATGCAGACCGTACCGTGGCAGCGGTCAAGCCGACAATTACGACAAGAGCTTCTTACATGTTCCGTGTCAATTATTCATTGAAAGACCGTTATCTGTTTACGGCTACAATGCGTGCGGACGGTTCTTCCAATTTGGAAAGAATAACCGTTGGGGGTATTTTCCGTCGGCTGCAGTAGGTTGGCGGGTCAGTGAAGAAGCGTTTCTGAAGGATGTGGACTGGTTGAGCAATTTAAAGATAAGAGGAAGCTGGGGACAAACAGGTAATGACAAGATTCAGGACAATGTTTCGTATGCGTTGGTATCGATGGTTGATGAGTATCATGCTGTTTTTAATGGACAAGTATATCCCGGTGTAGGTATTGTAAATGCATCTAATCCGGATATCAAATGGGAACGTAGTGAACAGGTTGATTTGGGATTTGACTTGGGGTTGTTTAATAGTATGCTGACTCTTGAGTTTGATTATTTCAACCGTAAGACTAAAGACCTCTTGATGATATTGCCGATAAAAGGCGGTTCGGTGGGTATTACGCCTACATATTCCAATGCAGGTTCAGTCCGTAACAGTGGTTTTGAGTTTACTGTTGCATGGCAGGATAACAGGCATCCGTTCAATTATGGTTTTACATTTAGTGGAAGTACATTCAAGAATGAAGTAACCGATTGGAAGAATCAAAAGACTATTTCCACTGCTTGGTCTACTAATCTTCAGACAGCCAAGGAAGAAGGAAAACCTTTCGGATATTTCTATGGGTATAAGACGCAAGGCATTTACCACACTCAGGCAGACCTTGACCGCTGGAACGAATATGCCCGTAGCAAAGGGGCGGACGTTTATCATTCGGAAGCCCAATTGGGAGATTTGATTTATGTAGACGTTGACGGGGATGGAAGAATTACCGCAGAGGATCAGACGGATCTTGGAAACCCTTATCCTAAATTTACGGGAAGCTTGGGATTTAATGCGTCGTGGAAAGGGTTTGACTTGTATTTGGATTTTACCGGAAGTTTTGGAGGGAAGGTGATGAATAACTCTTACAATGACTTTACATCGGTGACCAACAATATGCATCGTGATTGGTGTGATTCATGGACTCCTGAAAATCCGGACGCTGTTATGCCTCGTTTGGCAGGCGGATCTATCAATGTGGGAAGAACATTGGATATAATGGTTTTCGATGGTGATTATCTGAAATTGCGTCCGTCAGAATTGGGCTATACGTTGCCTGATGAATGGATGAATAAGATTGGGATTGGCAGACTTCGTATCTATGTAAACGCATCTAATCTGCTTTACTTTACTAAATATAAAGGTTTTACTCCCGAAATCATGGATGGGCAGGATTCGAATACTTATCCGATGGCGGGCAGTGTGAACTTCGGTTTGAATTTGACTTTATAATAATTCTTTTAATTCAGAAGATATGAAACAGATAAAAACATATATAATGGCATTGGCTGGAACTTGTATATTAGGTTCGTGTAGTGATTTCTTGGATGTTACTCCGCAAGGAGAATTGACCACAGATTTGTATTTTAGCCAAGAAGAACGAATTAATGAAGCGGTATCACGTGTTTATTCATCCATTAACTGGCGTTTTTTCCGTTTGGGTACAATGTATTTTACAACGCATGAGTTTCCTTCGGATGATGTGCGGATGAATACGGCAGACGCTAATTTCTTGACTGCATATAACTTTCAGTACGACCCCAATAACGTTTATGTGGAACGGTTATGGGAAAGATGGTATCAATATATAAATGATTGCAACCAGGTATTGGAACTTACGAAAGATTATGATGATGAAACAGCAGCTCTTTATAACGCGCAGGCACGTTTTTTCCGTGCATATTGGCATTTTGATTTGATGAATGTATTCGGTGAAGTAGTGTTGCGTGACCATGTTCCGGCAGAAAATGAATATAATATTCCCAAAAGTTCAGAGGAAGATATTTATAGATTGGTAATATCTGATTTGGAATACGCTATAGAACATCTTCCTACCCGTCAGGAATGGGGAGAAGAAAACTTGGTCGTGTGACCAAAGGAACGGCAAAAGGGATACTGGCAAAGGTTTACTTATATCGTCAGGATTATGAAAACGCCTACAAGTATGCCAATGAAGTTGTGAATGTAGACCATGAATATTCACTCGACCCGGATTATCGGAATCTGTTCTCTATTCAGGGTAAATATTCTTCGGAAAGCATGATGCCGGGACACTATATTTACCAGAATATCGAGGGGCGTTTGCGTAATCCGTATGTAGAGTTTCAAGGTATTCCCGGCTCAGGATTGGGGTCTGCTTATTTTGTTCCTTCCGATGAATTTGTAAGTGCTTATGAAGAGGGAGATCCGCGTAAGGAAGCGACAATCTTTGAAAAGGGAGAAACCATTGAAGGCTATACAGGTGAAATAACTTGGCTGGAAGAAAAAGATGAGGCAGGGAATGTTGTATCTGAGTTTAACTATGCAAACAAGAAAGTGATTTGGCCCGCTACGCAATGGCCCGACAATGACTTTTTCAAGCAAGAATTGAACCTGCCATTCCTCCGCTTTGCGGATATCTTGTTGGTTTATGCCGAATCGGCTAATGAACTTGGGAAAACAACAGAGGCAGAAGATGCCCTTGAAAAAGTCCGTTTCCGCGCTCGTGGAAACCAAACGTATGCCGAGGCAGGTGTATTGCCGGAAAAAAGAGGGTTGGGAAAAGATGCCTTACGGGAAATAATCTGGAACGAACGCCGTATAGAATTGGCTTTTGAAGGAAACCGTTGGTTTGATTTGGTGCGTTATGAAAAAGTAGTACCCAATTATACGACCAACCTCATGCACCGTAAAGGACGGACGAATTTTGACTATGCGAAGCATAGCAAATTCCCTATTCCTACCTATTATATAACCAGTTCAGAAGGGGTCTTGACACAAAACCCTGCACGGCAATAGGTTTTAGTATCAGATAAATTTCTAAATTTGAATATCCGCAAACATCCCATATAGGAGTAAAATGCGGATATTCATTTTTTAATGGTAAGTCTGTATTTGCTTTCATTGGGGCATACTCTCTTGCTTTTTCGGGGAAAAATAATTATTATTGCAAAGTGAATGTCCGCAAACAGCCCATGTAGGGGAAATGAGGATATTCGTATATTTTACAATCATAAACCGTAACACGTAAATTCTTATGAAACCGATTTTTCTAAAATGGACCTTTGCCGTATGCTTTTTGAGTATGGTTTATGGCATACAGGCACAGTCTTATGTATGGATATGCAGTACAGAAAACAATTATTGGAAAGAGGATGAGACCAAGCTGCAATCCCGTCCCGTTCAGACTCCTTTGCTGGAAATAGATGGGACAGAAAAAGGCGTTCCTTTCAAGGCATGGGGTACGACGTTCAACGAGTTGGACTGGGATGCCCTGCTGGCGCTGACCCGTGATGAACAGGATGAAATTATGCATAACCTGTTTGCTCCCGACGGAGACTTGAAGTTTACCCGCGGACGTATCCCGATGAATGCCAGCGATTATGCCCGTTCGTGGTATAGCTGTGACGAAGTGGCAGGCGACTTGGAACTGCGTTATTTCAATATCGACCGCGACAAGCTGGGCATCATTCCTTTGATTCGTGCCGCCCAGAAGTTCAATCCTCGCTTGACTTTCTGGACATCTCCCTGGAGTCCGCCAAGCTGGATGAAAATCAATGGAGATTACCCGGTACTGAGCAGCCGTTTCAACCGGCAGGACAAGCGTTTGGACTATCTGCTGTATGGCTCGCAAGACGGGGTAGACGAGGATGAGATGAAATTCTTGGGCGAGCGTGAAGGGCAATTCCCCCGAAAACTGGCTACACAGGATTATTTCATTCAAGACCCTCGTTACCTGCAGGCATACGCCAATTATTTTTGTAAGTTCATCGATGCCTATAAAGCCCAGGGGGTAAACATCGATATGGTAATCTATCAGAATGAGGCCTACAGCTACACGCCTTATCCGGGCTGTGCCTGGACAGCTGAAGGCACGATACGTTTCAACCGTGATTATTTGGCTCCTGCCTTGAAAAAGCATCATCCGGATGTGAAGCTGTATTTGGGTACGTTTAATACCAACCGGCAAGACCATGTAGAAAAGGTATTAAGCGATGACCGGTTGCGTGCCTGCATCGAAGGGCTTGCCTTTCAGTGGGAAGGACGTCAAATCCTGCCTGCCATACGCCGTCAGTATCCCGGTTTCCATTATATCTGTTCGGAAAGTGAATGCGGCAACGGAGCTATGGACTGGAAGGCGGGCGAGCATACGTTCTTTTTGATAAGTGACAATGTGGGCAATGGTTGCGACGAATGGTTTAATTGGAACTTCTTGCTTCCAAAGCATGGCACCAGTCCTTGGGGATGGAACCAGAATGCATTGATAGAGCTGGACAGTGAAACACGGACGTTCCGCTATACGGCAGAATATTATGCCGTGAAGCATTTTTCTCATTTTGTCGTTCCCGGAAGTGAAATGATAGGCTATGCTCCCAAAGAGAAAGACGGAACGATAGCGGTGGTCTACCGTACTCCTGAAAAGAAAATTGTCGTTATAGCAGGCAATTTGGGCGATACGCCGCAGCCGGTAAGCGTGAAGATAGGGAAGAAATACCTTAACGTGACGCTGGACGCACATTCCCTGCATACTTTTGTCATGAAGTAGTTTGTTGGTAAATGAATTTCACTACAGTATAAATGAAGTGGCACGATGAAGAAACGCAGCTTCACGCAGATTTTCGCAGATTATAAATAATGAATGTCCGCATTTTGCCCAATAAGGAGTTAAAAGGAGTTAGAAGCCAATACTTTTGCTCATGGGAGCCATAGCAGGATTAACTCCTGCCGAAGGCATAACTCCTTCTAATTCCCTTTTATACTATGGGCATTTGGCGGATATTCAAAAAATTTAAAAGCCTCTGTGTCCTCTGTGGTGAATCCCGATCCGCATCACCTTATTTGCTGAATGTCACATTTTCTACATGTTCGCCGATGAAAATCCGTGCCATATCGCCTGTTTTGTACCATGCAGGTTTGCCGGGCATGTCGTCGAAGATAACCGTACCGTTGATGCGGAGGTTCTCGAAGCGGATGTTTCTTACCAAGCGGTCGCGGTCGTAGCCGATGATGTGCGACAGTTCGGCATGATGAAGATGGGCGAATACGTAGCGTTGTCCAACTTGCGCAATGGTACGGATAACCAGAACAATACGGGAAGCTGGCTGGTAAGTGCCACCCAGATGCCGTTTACGACCTATGAATATAGCATCGACTGCTCTTGCCGCGATAAGAACCACGGTGCAACCCATACGCAAATGGCAGATGATGAAGGTCGTGGCAGCATTCGTCCGGGATGGGAAATCCTGTACAACCATTATGCAAAGGTGGCAAATGTGGGCAGTGGCTATACGTATGCCAAGCAGTTCGCCGACAAGCTTCGTCCCGAAGGCGGTGTGGGTGAACCGGAAAACCGTTACGGTACAAACAGCGGTGCGTTCGACCAATTGGGTTGGGCAACCTTGATGCTTTACCGTGAATAGATATTGTTAAGAAGCTGTTTTGAATTTATCGTGCGATGATTTGGGATGAGTTTTTGAGGCATTTTTGCTTCTGTGATGAGGAAGATAGCGGGCTATCTGACGAAGAACAGGAGCGAAAAGGGCCAAAAAATCGCCCAAAGCACACACGAAAACGGATACATTAAGCCAAGAAAAACTTTTTGGAGAAATTCAAAACAGCTTCTAAGTTAACCCAAAGAAAGCGGGGCTTGTCCGGATGATGTGAATCAATCGGATAAGTCCCGTAATGTTATAAGTAACTGCTCATAAATGAGATTCAACACAGAGGACACGGGCATATACTCTCATAAGGAATGTGGCGTATAGTAAGGCAGCAGGAACCGGAAGAAACCCTGCTCCACCTCCTGGTTGGGGGATTCAGACGGTTGTTCTACAAATCTTCCTTCAATCCTTGCTTCCAACCGGGGAAAGGGCAGTGGTCGTGGATCTCACGGAAAAGCTTTAGACAGTAATTCACCAAATTACGGGCTTCTTCCACTACAATGGGGTCACCCATGATTTCAATCAACGAGCGGGAGGTGGATGTATTAATCGTCTTACGAATACCCATCTCGTTGTTGCTTAATGTTACCAGGCTGTAATCGGATTTACAAGTCATTAAGTCTATCACTTGTGGGCAGGGCTTTTCGAGCATCTGTAACAGCTTATTTACGTCTGCATGGTTGGTGATGCGCTTGAAAAAAGTGCCCCAACCCGCAAAAAGCATTACCTCGTTTTTTCCATTAAACAGGAAGTTTACTATTCCGTAAAAGCCTTTTCCTGCTTTAAATATATATTCGGCATAATCTTTACGGACTACAAATGTCATCGCTTCGCCCGCTATAAATGTGCCGCCGGCAGTTGTCTGTAAGAAAGTACGCATAAGTTATCAAATCTGTTTACAATGTTATTAAAATGCGAAAACCCACCGTGAGTGCTCTTCAGTCACCCACTTCTCCACCGTCCTTGTTTCCGATGAGAAGTTTGCGCCTATCAGGTAAAGCTTGCGTTTGTCCGTCTGGAAAGGGAGGGCATAATGGTTGTCCTTGATTTGCCGGAGGGCTTCTTCGGCGGTCTTGTCAAGCTTCAGTTCTATGATGTAAATATAGTCTTTTGTCTGAATGGTAATATCTATGCGGCCTTGGCTGGTCGCCTGCTCTATCTGCACATTGTAGCCCAGCATGGTGAAAATCAGGTAGAGAGTGTTTTGGAAATCCTTTTCCTTGTCAGCTCCTGCCACCATGTGGCTTCTGCCTGCCAGCATGGTCTGGATGGTTTGCAGCAGGTCATCGGGGTTGCCCCGTTTGACAGCTGAAGTCATCTTGTTGAGAATGCCCCTGACGCTCGATTGCTGCTGTGACGTGTAGTAAGGTATCAGAAAACGGAAGAAACCCCGCTCAACTTCCTGATTGGGGAAGTCCAGACGGTAACCTAATTCGGGGTCATAACCGGCAATGGTGAGGTAGCCGCTCTGGAAGAGTACGGGAACGGGGTCATCATATCCCTCGTCTACGGAAGAAAGCACATCTCCGTCCACATAAATGCCTTTCAAATCATGCAACTCATAGTCGTTCTGTTGCAGCAGCTTGACCAAAAAAGTGGGTGTGCCTGTCTTAAACCAATAGTCATTGAACTCTTTTTTTGCAAATGTATTGAGCAGGCTGAATGGATTGTAAATGCCTACACTGTTCTGCCGGAAATGATAACCGTCGTATTGCTTGCGCAACCTCTCGCATGCCTCTTCGAAGGTCATGCCGTTGGCATCGGCAAGTTCGCGGATGGAGTCGTCAAAGTAAATGTGCAGTTCTTCTTCAGATATGCCACAGATGTCCACATAGCGGGGATCCATGGTGATGTCATCCAGATTGTTTAGGTCGCTGAAGATGCTGACGTGGCTGAACTTGCTCACGCCCGTGATGAAACCGAAACGGATGTAGGCATCCAGTGACTTGAGCACAGAGAAGAAAGCTTTCAAGGCTTTCCGGTACGCATCGTGCAACGGTTTGTTGTCGATGGTGCTGAGAAGCGGTTTGTCGTATTCGTCCACCAACACCACCACTTGTTCACCCGACTGTTTGTAGGCAGTATGTATTACGTTATAGAAACGTTCTTCGGGAGCCAGGTTGCTATCAGTAGTCATGCCATAACCCTGTTCCCACATCACAAGGTGCTTATTCAATTCCGCTTTGAGGGATTCTTCATCCTCATAATTACGAGCATTCAAGTCCAGATGAAGTACAGGATACGTCTTCCACTCCGTTTCCAGTTTCTCTATGGCAAGTCCTTTGAACAAGTCTTTTTGTCCCAAGAAGTAAGCTTCCATAGTAGAGACCAGCAAGGATTTGCCGAACCGGCGGGGACGGCTGAGAAAGTAGTATTTCCCCATCAACGCCATTCGGTAAATAAATGCCGTCTTGTCTACGTAAACGAATCCGCGCTTGCGGATGTCGGCAAAACTCTGTATTCCTATGGGGTACTTCATCATGGCTCTGTAAGTTTTTGAGTTTTTAAGTTCTTGGGACGTTTGATTTTGTTTGCAAAGTTAACGATTAATCTTCAACAGACAAAGAAAAAGTCGGTTTATAGTAGAACAAAATCTCACCACAGAGGTCACAGGGTACCACAGAGAAAAAATTTAAAAGTCTCTGTGTCCTGTGGTGAGAAAATGCACAATTTCTGTGGTGGAAAATGCACAATTTCATACCGCGTAAAATATAAAAGAATGCAGACGGGGACAGACGGACACAGATTTTACTATAAAATCACTTCTGATTGACTTTAGAAGATGAAATGAGCACTTGCTTATCTGAACCTTTCTTTGTATATTTGCTGCATAAAAATGAGTTCGTATATGAAGAAAGAAATAAACGGTTGGCTGAATATTTTGCTGGGATGTATCATCTTGGCGGCAGGTTTTGTGTTTTTTATCAATCCATATAACATTGTGCCGGGAGGTGTGTATGGGGCGAGTATCGTGTTGCATAACCTGTTTCCTTCCGTTCAGGTAGGTACGTTCGGGTATATGTTCGATATTCCGTTGCTTATCCTTTCGGTCATCTTTTTAGGCACGAAGCTGGGGGCGCGTACCATTGCGGCTGCATTGACCACTCCTTTGTTGATGAACATCATGTCGCGTCTGGTATATCCTACGGAAGAAGCTTTGCATGCGCTTGACCCGTCTCAGCTTTTGGGGGGCATTATGGACTTGTCGGACCATCTGATGCTGACCTGCGTGATGGGTGCCGTACTGATAGGTATCGGGAGCGGCATTGTGGTGAAGAATCAGGCTACTACGGGTGGGAGCGATATTGTGGCAATGATGCTTCAGAAGTATATGCACATCCGTTTCTCGCGGGCGATATTGCTGGTGGACGGGATCGTTGTCTGCTTTGGTTTGTTGGTGATTGGGTTCGGATTGGGAAGCGGAGAAGTATCCGAGGAACCTTCCGTTTATTTGTCTTTGTATTCGTTGATAGCTATCTTCATCGTATCGCGGGTGATAGCTTATATGATAAACGGCTCGAAGAATGACAAGCTGATATTTGTTATCAGCGAGAAGGAGTTGCCAGATTTGCATAAGTATATCTTGAATGATTTGGACCGTACCGCTACATGTATCAAGAGCAGCGGCTTGTACACGAAGAAAGAGAAGGAAATGATTTTCTTGGTAGTGAGCTACAAGGAAGTGGCGGGCGTGAAAGCCACGATAAAGCTTGCCGACCCGCGTGCCTTCGTGGTAGTGACCGATGCTTACGATACGTTCGGTGAAGGCTGGAAGCAACTTCCTTCACCCAATGAGATTGAGCCGGAGTGATATCGGGGCTTACGCACGATATGATATACTTCTGCTAATGAAATCTCAAGATGAGGGAAAATCCAGATTTTTTTTGAAATAAATCATGTCTGTAAGTACTTTTCCATCTTCTATGATGGGATGGTCATAGTGGAGCGTGAAGAAGTCCGGTACCGTATGTGAATAGGTGAAACCACAGCTTTTGTAAAACGAGACCGTTTGTATGCTGTTTCCGGTTCCTACCATCATTGTTGTAAACTGCTTGCTGTAGAGCCGGCACAGATAGCTTATCATTTCCCGTCCGTAACCATGCCGTTGGAAAGAGGGTGCAATAGCCAGGTTTTTCAGTTCGCATACCTTGTTTCCTTCGTCTGTTACAACGGCAATGCCTATGGTATCTGTTCCGTGGTGCATGACATGCATTGTACCTCTTTCCAGGTAGCGGTCAATCATCGATTCTTGTTCGTCTGCCAGCAGCAGAAGTTCGAGGTATTGTTTCTTGTCGGTTTTTATTTCTGTTATTTCCATATTCATTACACTTGTCTACAAGGATGTCGGTTGTATGTCCGTCTTCGACAAATATAGTCAATCTGAAATAAAAAGCGAATATTTGCATACATTATTTTTCGCAAATCAATATTGTTTCGCTATAAAAGATTGAATTATGCCAATCAGGAGTTAAAAGGGAGTTATAGGTAGTTATCGCCCGCCGGTGCGGGCTGGGAGTAAGATGCCCATACCTTTTTGCGCCGCTTCTGTAGAGACGATGTGCAGAGACGATGTGCACATCGTCTCTACTACGTGGCATATACAAAATGCACAAAATAAATACCGCTAACTCCTGATTCGCATGAATTCCGCAAATGGTCCATGTAGGGGTAAAATAAAAAAAGCCGGAAACATCTAATTGTGTGATGTTTCCGGCTTCCGTCTACTGGTTACTATTAATGAATTTCAATCACTTTGTTGATTTTGGCTTTTTCTTCAGGCGTGCGTTTCGGCAACTCGATGGTCAATACACCGTTGTTGACATTGGCGTTGATTTTATCCTTTTCCACATCGTCCGGAAGAACCAATGCCTGCTGGAATTTCGTGTAAGAAAACTCACGGCGCAAGTACTTCTTGTTTTCCTTGTCCTCTTCCTTGTTTTCGGTTTTCTTTTCCATAGAGATGACCAATTCGTTGTCTTCACTCAAGTGGATGTTGAAATCCTCTTTCGTCATACCCGGAGCCGCAACTTCAACCTTATAATCTTTGTCGCTTTCTATAACATTGATAGCAGGTGCCGTTGCGTTGGCCTTTACCATCCAATCGTTATCGAAAAAGTCATTGAAAATACTCGGTAACCATTCTTGACTGTAATTTCTTCTGCTCGGTGTCATAATCTTAATCTCCTATTTTTAAGTTCTTTGTTTATCAATTGTTCTTCTGAACTCCCTCTGCCTTTCGGCTTCCGAAGTTCACTTATAGATATGCAAACTCTGTGCCTTCGGACGGCACGGCTTTGCCTTTTAAACTTACGAAATCTATTTTAAGCAAAAAGCCTTTTCTTTTAAACATTGAGGGAAGAGGAAGGCAAGAGCCTATGGAACATTTGTCAGACAGGTTTGCCTGTTTGGCAGGAAAGAAGAAAAAAAGTCAGTCGGATATTGATAATGTGACGGCATTTCGCTATATTTAGCGGCATAAAGAGAGAATGTCATGCATACCCGTTGGAAATTGGTTTTAATTGTAATGATTATGATACACAGTGTAGGAAACGCCTGCTCTTCGAGCGAAAAGAAAATCCGTATGCCGGCGGTTGCCGGTGCTTTTTATCCGGCAAAGGCGGATACATTGAGAAAGATGATAGTATCGTTCATGTCCGATGCTTCTTCGGTAGAGCCGGATAAGGAAGTGCAAGCGGTGATTGTTCCGCATGCCGGTTATGTTTATTCGGGTGCGATTGCATCCAAAGCCATAAAGGCAATCCCTGCGGATGCTGCCTATAAGCAGATATTCTTGCTTGGTCCCAGCCATCGGGCTGCATTCGACGGTGCTTCGGTGAACGGTGCTTTCGGTAGTTATGCCACACCGTTGGGTGAAGTGCAAGTAGACAAGGAGGCATGCGATGCATTGCTGCGTGCCGATACAGTCTTTACCTATGTGCCTGAGGCGCACGTTCGTGAACATTGTCTGGAAGTTCAATTGCCCCTCTTGCAAGTGCATTTGCGCGATGTCCCTCCCATCGTACCGATTATCATAGGTACGCAAGACTTGGCAAAGTTAAGAAGAATCGCCCAGGCATTGCAGCCTTATTTTACTTCGGATAATCTGTTCGTTATCAGTAGTGACTTCTCGCATTATCCTTCGTACGAGGATGCCAACCGGGTAGATAAAGCCACGGGAGAAGCGATTGAGAGCGGTTCGCTCCGGAAGTTTCTGGATGCGTTGGAGATGAATGCCCACGAGGGTGTGCCCCAATTGTTGACCAGTGCGTGCGGGCAAAGTCCTATCGCTGTACTCCTTTTATTAATGGAGGGGCGCAAGGATTTGCAAGTCCGCCATTTGGCTTATTGCAATTCGGGCGATGCCGTTTATGGAGATAAAGACAGGGTGGTAGGCTATCATGCTTTTTCGATAGTGAAGAAAGCGGAAGCGGATGCATTCTCTTTGACCGGGGAAGAGCGGGCGCAACTCTTGCAAATCGCCCGTAGGAGCATTGACTATGCACTTGCCCGACGGACGGACTTGCCCTACGATTCTACGAAAATGAGTCTTGTGTTGCAACAACATTGCGGTGCGTTCGTGACCCTTCATAAAGGAGGAAAGTTGCGCGGATGTATCGGAAATCTGGTAGGGTATAAGCCGTTGTATCAGACAGTTTCTTCGATGGCACGTGCCGCCGCATTCGAAGATCCGCGCTTCTATCCCGTAGAAGAAAGCGAGATGAAAGACATTGATATCGAGATTTCGGTGCTTTCCCCTTTGCGGAAGATTCAAACCATCGATGAGTTCCAGTTGGGGCGGCATGGCATCTATATCATAAAAGGAGAGCATCGGGGGACGTTCCTTCCTCAGGTGGCAAGGGAAACGGGATGGACGAAAGAAGAATTCTTGGGGCATTGCGCACGCGATAAGGCAGGTCTGGCCTGGAACGGCTGGAAGGATGCGGAACTCTATGTGTACGAGGCGATTGTATTCGGCGAATAAAAAGGAAAATAAAACGATGCGGATGAAAGAAGCGGCTTATTATATTTCGAATCCCGACGGGACGGTGGTATGTGTGCTCTGCCCGCACCGATGCAAGATAGATGAAGCTAAGTGCGGGAGGTGCCGGAGCCGTATGAATCGGGGAGGGCACCTATATTCGTTGGCATACGCACGTATATGCGCTATGCACGCCGACCCGATGGAAAAGAAACCCTTGTTTCATTTCTTGCCGGGAGCGACTTGTTTCTCTATCGCTTCGGCGGGGTGTAACCTTTCGTGCCTGAATTGCCAGAACTGGTCTGTATCGCAGGTCTCTCCGATGGAAATCCCTTCTCAGACCTTGCTTCCCGAAGATTGTGTACGCCTGGCTAAGAAGTATGGATGCAGGGCGGTGGCATATACCTATACCGAGCCGCTTACGTATCTGGAATATGTGCGCGATTGTGCTTCGGCTTGCCAAGAGGTCGGACTGAAGAACGTGCTGGTAACGGCTGGCTATGTGAATGAAGCGCCTTTACGCGACCTTCTGCCTTTTATCGATGCCGTAAACATCGATTTGAAATCATTTTCAGACGAGGTTTACCGGAAGGTAAGCCGTGTCCGGCTCCAGCCGATATTGGATACTTTATTGGCAATGCGTGATGCCGGCGTGTGGATAGAGATAACACACCTGCTTATCCCCACTGTCAATGATAACGAACAGGATTTCCGTGCGATGTGCCGCTGGCTGGTGACGAACGGCTTTGCGGACTCTCCTTTGCACATCAGCCGCTTTTTCCCTCGTTATCGTTTGCAGCAGCTTGAGCCTACTCCGTTGGAAACGTTGCTTGCTGCAAAGCAGATAGCAGAAGAGGAGGGGCTGCGTTTTGTCTATATCGGTAATACTTCTTTGCCAGATGTGGGGAATACTTATTGTCCGAGATGTGGCAAACGGCTTGTGAGACGTGAAGGGTATTGTGTCTCACAAGCAGGTTTTGTCGGCGTATGCCCGTTTTGCGGAACCAGTATTCCGGGGCAGTGGAGTTGAGGGAGCAGTTCATGAGCGTTATCTTTACGGTCTGCAGCGTGTACGTCATTCGTTTTGTCCGCTTTTTACTTTTTTCAAGTATTCGGAAGGCAGCATTCCATATTCTTCCTTGAAGCACTGGCGGAAGTAAACGGTACTGTTGATGCCTACTTTAAAGGCTATTTCTGAAATGCTGTATTTCCCTTCAAGCAGCAGTTTTTCAGCAAGCTGCATTTTTATTTTCCGGATAAATTCATTGGTAGACATTCCGGTTAATGCTTTTACTTTGCGATATAGTGTAGAGTTGCTCATGCAGAGGTGACTGGATAGAAAACTGATATCGATTGTTTCTGTCGATGAGAGGTTTTCGGTAATTACATGAGTCAGATTGTCGAGAAATTCTTTGTCGAGCTTATTCAATGAATCAGTCAGGATGCTATGTTTCTCTTCGATGTCTTTTTCTGGGGAAATCGGACTTGAAGCTGTAATATAGCGTTCAGATAATCGCCTGCGTTGAGCCAATAGGTTATTGATGCGGCTGTGGAGCAGGCTGGCACTGAACGGTTTGGTCAAGTATGAATCGGCTCCCGACAGATAACCTTCCTCTTTGTCAGCAAGTGTATCTTTAGCTGTAAGCAGGATGATGGGGATGTGGCTGGTACGTATATCCTTTTTCAGCGCTTTACATAATGCGGTTCCGTCCATGACGGGCATCATGATGTCGCTTACAATAATGTCGGGAATATATTCTATAGCTGCTTCTACACCTTCTTTTCCGTTGGTGGCTGTTTTTACCTCGTAAAGGTCGGTAAACGAATCGACCATGTAGTCGAGGATATCTTTGTTGTCTTCTACGATTAGGATGACGGGGCGCATGCTGTCTGCTGTTTCTTGCGATTCTTGGACAGGCAAAGCTTGGGGAGCTGCAGTTTCTTTCTCTTCTGTGGTAAGGTCGCGGTGAAGTGCCGAAGGATAATTGTTGGTTGCCACAATCCGTACGACAAAGGTGGTTCCTTCATTGAGCTTGCTATGGGCTTCGATGCTTCCTTCATGCAAAGCAACGAGATTTTTCACTAATGCCAGTCCGATGCCCGTCCCAGAAGCTTGATGTATGCTTCCCTCTTGGTAATAGCGGTCGAAAATGTGTTGCAACGCTTCGGGGCTTATGCCGTATCCGGTGTCTTGTACACTCAGTTCCAGATAGCGTACGTTTTGTTTGTCCGTCCAGTGCGCACTTATTGTGATTTGTCCTTTTTCGGTATATTTCAGCGCGTTGCTGATAAGGTTGTCAAGGATAATGGTCATGGCTTCTTTGTCGAAATACAATGTCATTTCTTCGGCTTCAGTCTGTATCTGTATGTTTATCCGCGGGTTTTTATTCAATTCTTTGTATTTGAGTCCTATTTCGTATACCAGCGCAACTATGTTTTCGCGGCATACACATAGTTTTTTATTTTGTGTTTCAGTCTTGCGGAATTCCAGTATTTGGTTGACTAACTCCAGTAGTCTGATAGCACTTTGATGGATGACAGCGATGCGGTGTCTGTCCTTACGGGCCAGCGTACGGCTTCCCATCATGTCTTCCAGCGGACCAATAATAAGCGTAAGCGGCGTACGTAATTCATGCGTAATATTGGTAAAAAAGCGCAGCCTTTCATCATTGAGATGCTGTTCCTGCTCATGATTCCATTTTTCCGATTCATACAGGTATTCCAGATTAAGGCGCCGCTTGTAAGTTTTCAAAAGGATAAAGGACAGGATAAGTCCGATTACGACATATACCAGTTTGGCTATCCACGACAACCAGAAAGGAGGTTCGATGTCGATGGATAAAGTCGTTATCATATCCGACCATTTTTGGTTACGGATACGGGTTTTGACCATCAGTTCATACTTGCCGTAAGGAACATCCCTGAATGTAATGTTGTTCATGTCGGATATATACCATGAATCGCTGAGCCCTTTCAGCATATAGGCATATTCGACTTGTCCTTCCAGCGCATAGTCAGGCACACTGAAAGCAATTTTAAAGCTATTTTGTTTATGTTCCAGTTTGATGTGGTCACGATTGGTAAGAGGATAGGTTTGCCCTTTGCTTTCGGTTAAAGGGAACGGGGTCAGAATCGTTATTTTCATGAAAAGGGCTTTGGGGGCTTCTTTGGGAGATAACACTTGTTCGGGAGCGAAATAACAAAGTCCGTTGGTAGAGCCAAAATACAGGTTTCCTTTGTTGTCTTTGCATACACTTCCGGTAGTGAAACTGGCAAGGGGAATATTGTCTTTGTGATTGTAGTTATAGAATTGTTTTTCTTCCTGTTTGAAACAGGAGATGCCTTTATTGGTGCTGAACCAGATGTTGCCGGCATGGTCTTCGGTTATGGCTCGGATGTGGGTGTTGTCAAGTCCTTCGGTGCGTTGGTATTCTTGATAATCCAGGCTTTTCGGGGGAAAACATACCAGGCCGTCACCTGTGGCAATCCATACGTTATGTCGGGTGTCTTCATATATGTCGTTGACGGTATTGGATGGAAAGCCTGCGTATGTATCGAAAGTGTGTATCAGTTTTAAGTCTTGTGAATAAAGGAAGAGACCTCCTCCAAAAGTTCCTACCCAAATACGTCCTTGGGTATCTTTGATGACATCTCTTACTAAATTTTCGGGGATGTCTATGTGCTTGACAATCTTTTTGGAAGTCCGGTCTATCTGATATATTCCGTTACTGCTGCTTATCCACATCAGTCCGTTTCTGTCTTCGAAAAAGGAACGTACATCTGTTGTGCTCAGTTCTTGTGGAAACAGTTGGCGGAATGACTGTTTCTGGTTATCGAAATACATGATGCCTTTGCGGAAAAGTCCGAACCACAGATTGCCTTCCGAATCACAAAGAGCTGTCTGTATGGAATTTCCACTAAGATTTCCATTATGAACCGTATAAGTGGCGGTACGTCGTCCATTCTCCAGTACGTTGATTCCTCCTCCGTCGGTTCCTATCCATAACCGATTATGTTGGTCTATACATACGGCACTGGCTATGCGGGCATTCAGGTTGCTTCCAGGCATGTCTTGCGAATAGCAATAAGTATTGAATAATGTAGCGTCATTGTTGAGAAAGTTGACACCCCCGCCCCAAAGTCCTACCCAAATGTTGTTATTAGAATCCTGAAAGATACTGCGTACGCTTGAATTGCTGAGACTGTATTCATCGTCTCCTTCACGGATGTGGCGGTAGTTGAGGTCTTCTGCCGATGAAAAGAAGCGTTGTGATAAGTCAATGATGGCTATACCTCCAAATTCGGTAGCTATCCATAGTTGTTTGTCGTTCAGTTGGCAGATATCAAAGATATTGTATGAAAGCAGGCTGCCTGACGTACCGAAATTCAAAAAGTTTTTTTCTCCGGGATTAAACAATGCCAGTCCTTTATCTGTGCCTACCCAGATATCTCCGCTTTGGTCTTGATAAATACATTTCACTTCGTTGCCGGGCAGGGAGGTAGGATCGTTTTCATCATGTCTGAAGTTTTCCACCTGTTTGGTCTTAAGCGAGAGGATACTCATACCTTCATATCTGTGTCCGATATATAAATTGCCTTTGCCGTCTTCTGTAGCAGTCCAAATATGGTTACCGGGCAATTGGGGTACAGTTGTCCGATTGTAATGAGTAAATGTGCCTGTTTTTTTGTCCAAATAATCAATGCCTTTCCAGTAAGTGGTTATCCATAAGTTTCCGTCTTTTGCCGGATAGATGCCTGTCACGTCATCGGTGGCAAGGCTGTTCGGGTTGTTGTCATCGTGTCGGTAGATGGTGAACGTATTGTTCCTGTAATCGAATGCGTTTAAGCCTGCTCGTTGGGTACCTATCCACAGAATGTTTTCTTCTGGATCGTCCAACAGACAATTCAGCTCATTTCCTGTTATCCCTTGTTCGTTGTTTTCTGTCTTGTAATATGTAGTGAAAGTGGTTCCTTCCAGTTTATTCAACCCTTCTTCGGTAGCAAACCAAAGATAACCATTCTTGTCTTCCGCAATATCGATGACAAAATTGTTGGACAATCCTTTTTCCAGTCCCAGACGTTTGATGGTATAGGTTTGCGACCAGCAATTGAAAGCGTTCAGCAAACAGATGATAAATAGGAAATGTTTCATGTGGTTGTATGTTTTTTCAGTTGGCAAGGTTGCAGTTGACAAGGTCTTTGAATAGATAAAGCGGATGTTTCTTTACTCTTCAAAAACCCTGTCAACTGAAAAAGTTATTCGGCTTTCAAGGTTACTTCTGTACCTTTCAATAATGGAGATGTAAACTTGACACGGATTTCACCTTTTTCGCCTGTTGTCTGGATGTAGGCAAGCAGACGTCCGTGGTACACCCGTTGGCGGTTATCGGTATAGTCGCCCATGTCGCTGTTGTCCGAGTTTTCCAATCCCAACAGCTTTGCGGGACCTTCGATGTGGCAGGTGATGTTATTATCTCCCAGTTTCACAACCGTACCTTTCTCGTCTACCACTTCCACGGTGATGTGTGCGATGGTTTTGTCGGGCGAAAGGGTATCACAATCTGCGCTTGCCCAGATGGCATAAGGACATCCGGACGAAGTGATGGAGTAGTTGGAAAGGACATTCCCGTTCGTGTCACAGCCTTCCACTTTCAGTTCGCCTGCCTGATACGGAATGTCCCAATAGATAATGCCGCTCTTGTCATCATAGGGTTTCATCTTGCCTATTTCTTTCCCGTCCAGTAACAGGCGGGCTTGCGGGGCGTTGGTGTAGCATACCACACGAATCAGTTGTCCCGGCTCATAATTCCAGATATCCCATGCATCTTGTGAAAGCCAGTCTTGTCCTTCCTTTATCGGATAGGTGCCGATATAGGTCACCGGGTGTTCGCACCACAAGGAAGCGCGGAAGTGTCCGCGCGGTTTCGGGAAACTGCCGAAATCCAGCAATCCGGTATATAAGCCGCGTGAAGGCCAGCGTCCGGCTTCACCCAAGTAATCGGTTCCTGTCCAGATAAATTGTCCGAAGATAAAATCTTTGTCGCGCACGGCAAGCCAAGCGTCAAAGCCTACGCCTGTTTCGCTGCCGTAGATGATACGGTCGGGATAGGTGGCATGGTCTTCGTCGTAACGGTTTTCTGTATAGTTGTATCCTACTACGTCTACAGCCTCCGGATATTCCGTTTGATTGGACATGACTACTCCTGCCAAAGCTCCGGTGACAGGACGTGATGTATCTATCTTACGTACGCAGGCAGCCAGGCGTTTGGCTATCTTACCGATACGCATGGCATCGGGGGCATCGGGCTTGTAGCCACCGAACATCGGTTGGTTAATGGTAGTCCCGTCAAGAATCGGGTGTGAATAGGGGTCGTTCGGGTAGTCCACTTCGTTGCCGATACTCCATAAGAAGATGCAAGGATGGTTGCGGTCACGGCGCACCATATCGGTTACGTCACGTTCTATCCATTCCTCAAAGAAATCAAATGAACCGTCAAAGCTGGGTTCGCCTACATTCCAGCCTTGCACCCATTTGCGTTTCGGAAATTCCCATTCATCCGAAGCTTCATCCATGACAAGGAATCCCATTTCGTCGCACAAGTCGTAGAGTACAGGTGCTTGTGGGTTGTGGCTCATGCGGATGGCGTTAACGCCGATGGCTTTCAGGTTTTGCAGGCGGCGTTTCCATACTTCTTCCGGCACTACGACTCCCAGTACGCCGGCATCATGATGCAGGCAGACACCTTTTACTTTCATCCATTCGCCGTTCAGGGCAAATCCTTTGTTGGGGTCGAATTGCAGGGTCCGCAGTCCGACACGGGTTTCACTTTCGTCTATTTTCGTTCCGTTTTGATAAAGTCCGGTCTTTAGTGTGTAGAGATATGGTGCGTCCAGGTTCCAACGGTGCGGTTTCGATAGTTTCAGGTTGACATTTTGTATGGAGATGCCTTTTTTCCCGTCTTTTATTTTTGCCTGTTGTTGGGCTACCAGTTTCCCTTCTGCATCATAAAGCATTGCTTTTACCTCCAGTTTTCCGCTGACATCGCTGTGCTTCTCCACTTCCATATTTACGGCTATAACCGCACGCTTGTCGGTAAGGGAAGTTGCTTGCCATCCTACACCCCATTGTGCGAAATGGGTTTCGGGAGCGGCAATCATCCATACATCGCGGTAAATGCCCGAGCCTGTGTACCAGCGGGAGTCGGCGTAACGGCTGTGGTCAATGCGGACTGCCAGTACGTTGTCTCCTTCTTTTAAGTAAGGAGTCATATCATACATAAATGAAATGTATCCGTTCGGGCGTTTTCCCAGCAGGTGTCCGTTCAGATAGACTTCGCTCCGGTTGTATGCTCCTTCGAAGTAGATGTAATGCCGCGGAGCATTGTCGGTTACTTGGAAATGCTTCCGGTACCAGCCGATACCTCCCGGCAAATAGCCTGTGCAGCTGGCAAGGGTAGGAGAGGCCTGGCCTTCTATCGACCAGTCGTGCGGCAGGTCAAGCTTGCGCCACTTGCTGTCATCGTAATCGGTTTGCAGGCTGAGTGAATCGTCTTTCAAGTTGAACAACCAACCTTCATTAAATTTGCCAGCTTTGCCAAAAGATACTTGCGCCTTTGCCGGGATGCATATCAGGCATACCAACAGGCATAACAGGGTATAAGTAAGTTTGTTTCTCATCGTTTGGATTTTTGTTATATATAATAATAGGTGTAAAGGTACAAACTTTATTTCAATGTATATACCACAGTGGTTACACTTTCCGCATCCAATATTACTTTTTCATCTGTTGCGTAGTTTTTTTCTTCCAGGTTCTTGTCTTGTGTGGTAGTATAAGTGGTAATGGAAGCTACATCGCCGTTCCAGCCTTCCCGGGTTTCGTTCAGCCGGACACCTTTGTCAGAATAATTGGTATAGACGGCTACTATCTCATCAGCTTTGGGCGATATCCATGCCGAACCGAAGAAGTTCATAGATTCGCTTAGTTCCATGGCAATGCGGCGGTATCCCGGACGGATAAAGCGGCTGTAGTTGCCCAATACCCAAAGGGTAGGCATGGCTTGGTAACTTCCTCCGTTACGCAGCAGTCCGGTATCACCTCCGTCACCGGTCCATCCGTTCGGTATCAGTGAAATAAGCAGGAAACGGTCTTTTTGTCCCCATTGCGAGATATCCATCGAAGTCCAATAACTCCATGAAGTCACTCCGGCTACGGTCAGATCGTTGTGGATGACGCGCGACATATAGAGGGCAATATCCATGGTTGTGGCTGTATCATAACTGCCGAATTCGGTAGAGCTGTAGTTGTCTCCCAGCATACTCCATTCGGTTTGCCATACTTCCAGTCCGTATTGTCCGGCAGTTTGTGCCATGCGTTCGCGGGCATTCCGCATGCCGTCCCATGTGCCGTCTGTCCAGTAACTGTGTCCGCCTATCAGGTTTTTTACGTGGGTTAGGTCCCCGATGTAAGCCGATGAGCTTGGCTCGAAGAAGGCTTCTATCACTTTGCTGCGGTTGGGGTCGTCTTTGGTCGTATAGAGGTAGGTCCATTCGGCTGCTTCTCCGGGCAAGATGTCAGTAGAAAGATCGCGTTCGGTCAGTGCATTATCCAATTCACGGATTAAGTGTGCCGCTTCGTCGTTGGTCCATGGGCTTCCTTCCTGTCCGCCGTCATTCCAACTGAATTGCGGTTCATTGATGGGAGATATGTGGGTGATATTGTATCCTTCGCTGGTGTAGTGGGCAGCTACGTCTGCCATGTAAGCGGCAAAGTCATCGTAACAGTCTTCTTTCAGGTTCGATTGGTTGCCCTCCGATGAAAATCCTTTTCCGTTCTTGGTATACTGCACGGGTGGGGTATTGCTGAACAAGACGAATTGGTCACAACCCAATTCTTTTGCCTGTTCCATAAAATAGCGTTGTCCTTCGCAACGGGTCCAGTCTAAGGTCAGGTCATCGTTCAGATACGATTCGGCACGGCGTGAAACGTTCGAGATACCGCTCTCGTCTCCTTGTTCCATGCTTCCGCCTCCCATGTTGACACGCCACATCGAGAGTCCGATACCCTTGGGCTGTCCGTCGGCGATTTCCGAAGAAAAAAGCAATTCGGCTATCTCATTCCGGTTATTTGTCCAATATTTGCCTACAAAAGCAGGTGTCCAGCAGTCGGAAGCGGCAAATCCCTTTATGGTCTGAAAGGTCTGTCCGGCATTGATGGTGACGTTCTTGTCTACACTGACTGTCGGTTCATCGTTAGGGGTTTCTGGTTGAGATTCGTTGATTGCATCGTCACTGCAGGCACTCAGGCTTGTTGCCAGTGAAGCAAAAAGTAATGTTATCAGTTTCATGGTTTGTGAATTAAGGGGAATTTTAATAAAAAAAGGTGTGTTCAATTTTATGTTGACACACCTTTTTGTGCTTTTATAATCAGATCAACCTATTGAATATGTTATCCTATTTGTTCAGAAATACAAGCCGGCAAGCAAGTTATCGGTACATCATGGAACTTTATCCGTTTGCCGGCTTGTTTCTGGCAGTAATTAATTCCAGCCCGGATTCTGTGTGATTGAACCGTTCGACTGTGTGATTTCGTATAATGGAATTGGGAATACAAGGTCACGGTTTACATCGAAACTGATACCCTTGTCACTGGATTCTCCCTGGTTTTCCCATTCGTAGCGGTCACGGGTAGCTTCGTTCAGGTTCCATTGTACGAAGCTTCCGTTCGGGCCTAAGATGCTGGCGATAACCGGTTGGTCGCTATCGTCTTTCCAACGGCGGATGTCGTACAGACGGTTTTGTTCGAAAGCAAGTTCCAAGCGACGTTCCTGGCGGATGGCATCGCGAAGTTGATGTCCTGTAGCTGTAACAGCCGGCAATTTGGCACGGGTACGTACGCGGTTCAATGCTTCTTGTGCATCGCCGTCCTGTCCCAATTCGTTGCAGGCTTCGGCATACATCAACAATACATCGGCAAAGCGCAGAATACGATGGTTCAGCGGACTCTTGTCGGTATTGTATATTTCCGGACGGTCTTCCAGCGGAAGGAAGTACTTGCGGATGATGCGAGCTGACTTATGTTGCGCCGGGTCGATGATGTAACAGTTCGGATCCCAACCATAACGTTCAATATATTCATCATAGTTTGCCATTTCTTTGCTGTTGGCAATGAAGTCATCAAATTGGTTTTCACCTGCAATTTCAGTACAACCAGTCTTGATGATGGTCCATTTCAAACGGACAGTGTCACCTGCATCAATGTAAGCTTGTTCCAAGTTGGCTGTCGGTTGGCACCAGCTCCAACCGTCGCCGGGTCCGTTACGGCATCCGGTAACTGTTGCTAATGAACCACCTAATGCTAAGGTTGCATGATATTCGTATTGTACTTCGAAGAGGCTTTCGATACTGTTGTCATATTCCAAATCCCATACTTGACCGAAGTCGGTAAGCAAGTCGTATTCGCGACTGTTAATGACTGTTTGTAATACATCGTGTGCTTCCTGCCATTTTTCTTGATACAAATAAACTTTTCCTAACAGTCCAAGAGCTGCACCACGGGTGGCGCGTCCCATATCAGCCGCTGCATATTCGCTACGTTCAGGCAATACTTCAGCTGCAGCTTGCAGGTCTTCTTCAATAAAGGCATATACTTCTTCTTCTGAAGCACGGGTGATGCCTTGCACTTCTTCCGGCAGCAAAAAACCGGTCATTAAAGGTACACCACCGAAATTACGAACCAGTTCAAAGTAGTAATAAGCACGGAGGAAGCGGGCTTCTGCTACCAACCGATTTTGTGTTTCGGTATCAGTTAATTCAGTTTGGCTGATACGGTCGATTGCTACATTGCAACGCAAGATACCTTTATAACGGTATTGCCAGAAGTTAGAGATAGGTCCGTTACTAGCTCCATTACCTTGATAATGTGCCAATGAAATATAGTCGCTTTGGCTTTGGGTAGTGTTTCCCATCCAGGCATCATCGCTACACATTTCAGAGAGCAGCCATACGGTGTTGATGTTCCACCAGCCACCACACGTGATGTCTTGGTAACACCCGGTAACATAAGCGTTACATTCATCGATTGTCGTGAAGTAGGTGTCCAGGTTTTGTTGTCCGCGCACTTCTTCGGTCAGGAAGTCTTCGCACGAAGTAAAGGTTAGCGCGGCACCTAATGTTAATATACTAAGTAAATGTTTCATGTCTGTCAGTTATTAAAATTTAAAGTCTATGCCGAACAAGAAAGTACGTGGGTTCGGGTAAGCGGTGTTGTCAATACCCGTATTGATTGCACTACCTGAACTGTCGGTTGTACCATCCAACATCGGACGTTCGGGATCCATACCCGAATAACCGGTAATGGTGAATGGATTCTGTGCCGAAAACGAAATGCGCAACTGAGAACCACCTACCCATTTTTCAGGCAAGGTATAACCAATCTGCAGCAGTTTGCAACGCATGTACGAACCGTCTTCTACATAGAAGCTGGAGACACGCTGGTAGTTTAAGTTCAAATCGCTATACGACAGACGAGGAATGTCGTTGCTGGTTCCTTCGCCGTGCCATGCTTCGTTCAGGGTACCAGCCCATACGTTTTGTCCGTTCGAGCCAGAATATAATCCTTTTGTCGTATTGTAAATGTCATTTCCGAATGTGCCGTAAAAGTTAGCGGCAAAGTCAATGTTCTTGTAGCGCAGCCCAATGTTGATACCCATCATCAGATCAGGATATGGATTACCGATAAATGTTTTGTCGTTGGCATCCAATGTCCCGTTGTGGTCCAAGTCTTTGAAACGGATGTCGCCCGGTTGTGCGTTGGGCTGAATCAACGTTCCGTGTTCATCGGTATGGGCATATACTTCTTCCCAGTTTTGGAACAAGCCGTCGGCTACATATCCATAGAAGCGGGAAATCAAGCCGCCGTCTTCATTGCGAATGATTGAGTCACTATTGAATCCACCTGCAGTTACAGGACCGTCACCCGAGAAGCGGATGGCTTTGTTGCGTACGGCAGACAGGTTGACACCAATGTCATACGAGAAGTCTTTGCCGATTTGGTCGCGCCAGCTCAGTCCTAATTCCCAACCGCGAGCCTGCATACTACCGATGTTCATCCATACGGTACTGTTCCAGTTAGGGTAACCTACGGCAAGGACATTCTGTTTCTGGTACAACATGTCTTTCGATTTCTTTTGGAAGTATTCGAACGTAACGCCTAAACGGGATTTCAACAATGACATATCAATACCTACGTTCCAATCTTCTACGGTTTCCCATTTCAAGTTGTTGTTACCCACTGATGAAATGAAGTAACCATTGGTGATAGTACCTCCGTAAGCATATTGAGTTTGGTCGAGCAGAGTTAAAGTTGCATTGTTATCAATGTTCTGATTACCTACACGTCCCCAACCTCCACGGAGTTTCAAATCGCTGAAGATTTCTTGGTCTTGCATGAACTCTTCGCTCGTGATTCGCCACGATGCGGATACTGCTGGGAAGAGTGCATATTTATTTCCCGACGGGAAGCGTGAAGAACCATCAGAACGAAGGGAAGCGGAGATGTAGTAACGGTTGTCGTAGTTATACATGATACGTCCCAGGAAAGATACCAACGTATTATAGCTGGTTGATCCGAATGCTTCAGCTGTAGTTGGATCGCCGGCGTTTACCTCTTGCATCTGATCCAAGTTGTTGGGTGTATTGTCGCGGGTAGCCTGCGTGTTGTAATAAGCATAACGCTCAGCTGTGAAACCTGCCATGACATTCAGGTTATGTTTCTCAGCAAAGGTCTCGTTATAGGTAATCGTATTGGTCCAGTTCCAGTCGAACCATTCTTGCGATTGGCGAGATACATCGCTTAATGTCTGTTGTTCCAAGGCATCCATATAGAACTGAGGCACGAAGTGGTCGGTGCGGCGGTAGTGTGCGTTAGCACCGAATTGTGTGCGTAAAGTCAGTTGTTCAATGGGGTTGATCTGTAAATAGGTGTTCAAAAGGGCACCCATTTCACGAGAATGGTCGTTGGCACGTGCAATCGAACCGGCAGGGTTCCAAGTCTGGTTGTTGTACGAACGCTGGTAGTTGTTGTACGCATTGTCTTCCCATTGGTCTTCGGGACGGAATACCGGTGTCGTCGGGTCCATTGACATGGCAGAAGAGAACTGGTTCGGTGTATCGTCCCACGATTCCATACGCGGAGCAATATCGAATCCTACCTTTACATATTTATTGAAGGTGTATTCGGTGTTCAAACGGGCATTCAGTTTGTCCCAATAACCTACATCAAACTGGGAGTTGTTGCGGTAGTAACCCAAACTCAAGTTATATACCAGCTTGTCTGTACCTCCTGCGATACTAAGCGAGTAGTTCTGAGTCAAGGCAGTCTTATTTACTACTGTATCCCACCAGTCTGTTCCGCCAGGATTAGTCGTAGCTCCTGTATCGTTCCAGTTCGAAGTTAATCCATCATTTGTATAGCGTGTATTGTATACTTCTTTGTATTCAGAAGGACCTGCTACACTTGGCTTGGATATAGTTTGGAAACCAACCGAAGCCGAGAAGTTGATGCTGGTTTTTCCGGCTTTTCCTTTCTTGGTGGTAATCAAGATTACACCGTTCGATGCACGTGTACCGTAAATGGCGGCTGCCGAAGCATCCTTCAATACTTGCATTGATTCGATGTCGTTGCTGTTCAGGAAGTTGATGTTTCCGCTAATCGGCATACCGTCCACTACGTAAAGCGGGTCGGTACCGTTGACAGTGGTAACACCACGGATCAATACTTTCGGAGTAGTTCCCGGTCCACCACCACTGGATATCTGCACACCGTTTACTTTGCCTTGCAAGGCATCCATGGCATTGCCCGTAACGGTTTGGGTAATGTCTTCCGCCTTTACAGTAGCAATAGAACTGGTCAGGTCACTCTTCTTGACGGCACCGTAACCGATGACCACCACTTCGTCCAGTAATTCGCTTGATTCTTTCATCACAATGTTGATGGTAGTGCGTCCGTTTACGGCAATCTCCTGTGTTTCATAACCGATAGAGGAGAATACCAATATGGCATCTTTCGGTACGTTGGGTACCGTATAGTCTCCGTCTAGTCCGGTAATTGTACCATTAGTGGTACCTTTCACCTGCACCGTAGCTCCAATCAAGCCTAACTTATCGGCATCCGAAGTCACGATACCTTTCACTGTAATCTGTTGTGCAAAGCCGCATACGGATAGCAGCAACAGACAGGTTATCAATATCTGTTTTCTCATATTAGATAATTATTTGGTTAATTACTCTCTTACTAATTTAGCTCGTCCCAAATGTGAATCGAAGTAGAAACGGTAAGTTCCGCCGGTTGTTACGGTTGGTTTAGACCATACGTCTTGACCGGTAGTAGGACCGGTATAATCCGGATTCTTCGATGCGCTTTGCGTATAATAACTGAACACGTCAAGGTCAGTTTCGCTAATGCTACACCATCTTACAGCGTTCCACCACGAACTGGTGTGGTAGTTGTGGATAATGAAGTTCATTTCTTCTCCTGTAGCCAGTTCCATCGGTTCACTATAGAAAATGTGCGGATTAGTAGTGTCTTGTGTGAATGATACCACTCCGGTCGGGTCGCTTGAAGTCAGACCGAAAGTAAAGGCAATGTATTCGCTTTGATCTCCCCACAAGTCGAAGCATTCTTCGCCATACGTCATATCCGTACCCCACGGGTCTTGCGCTTCTTCTACCGAATAAGTTCCTGCAATTTCGTAGGTCAAATCCCAAATGTTGAGATTAATAATGTAGTAAACATTTGCCTGGTCTAATACCAGAGGTTGTACCAAGTTCGGGTCGTTTGTCAGTACGGTATTGTCTTCCGAGTTGATACCATAACGAACAGAGAAGCTGGTAGGAGTCGGGATGAAGTAAACTTCGGTTCCTGCTTCTGCATTGTAATAAATAGCCTGATACTGGTATTCGCCTGTATGGTCTATGCACATCGGTACACCGAATACATCGCTGTTCAGTTCGGCTTCGGTAGCTACATCGGCTATATACATTTTTTCATAATCCATTACATCGGTCACACGGATGGTAGCGGTGCGTGTTACGATTTTACCGATGGTATCAGCCAATGTTACCGTGTATGCGTAATCCTGGATTTCTGCAGGGAAAGATACACTTTCTGTGTATTCACCGGTTGTCTGCATTCCTAAGTCAATGCGTTTGGGAAATCCTTCCAGACCTTCGATATCGATGTTCAGATAGTCTAGTCCACGATCATCGCTTAATGAAAAATTTAAATCCAATGTTGGAGTTTCTCCTTCACGTAAGATAACCGGAACGATACTTCCTTCATCGGGTGCGCCTGATACGAATACCGGATTTTCAAAGTCTCCATCAAGTGTGACTTTGACATCTTGTGTTACCGACCGTCCGCCTATATCGGTAATTGTTACCGTTACTGTATAGCTGTCGGCTATTTCATTTGCAGGCATGTCAAAGTTGTAACTCAACTCATACTCGGTTTGAGGTTCTCCATAGATTTCAATTAAATCAATGGTTTTGTTCAGATACAAGGCTTCACATTGCAATTGGATGGTTGAAATGCCGTCCGCATCGGTCAGTGTGCCTTCAATCGTAAATGTACGTCCTGCAGCAGTCTGTATGTGCAGAGTCGTCATTTCCGCAACAGGACTTTGCCCGTCTACATCGGGATAAGTGTCATCGTCACTACATCCCGTCACACATAGGCTCATTGGTAAGAGTGCCCATAGTGCCAGATTTAAGAAATGTTTCTTCATGCGATTTATTTTAAAGTTAATTACGTTTGCAAATATAGAGAAATCATAAATTAAAACAAATCTTTAATCGTGCAAATCACATGCATAAATCTTTCAAGAATGCCGTTTGAATGTATTCTGTGCCTGTTTGACCGGATTAACACACGTTGCCGGATTCGTGTTCCCGGCTGGTTGCATATCTGTTTCAGCGGACGGCCACAGGGTTAACCCTGTGCATGAATAGTAATAATACGAGTCAACCCGTACTACGAATAAGACTTAAAGTAGTCAACCTTTTCTACAAAGCTACATGGCAATGGACAAGAAACAGGCTTGGTTTTATATTCCACGGGCTGAAACGTACATTCCGCGGCGTGGAACGTATATTCCATGGGCTGGAACGTACATTCCGCGCCGTGGAATATAAAAGTAATTCAATGGAACAAAGGAAATCATTTGTTTCATCGGATGAATGTATGGAGGTTCGAAGGCTTCCTAACCAGAACTTTCTCTCATTGTGATGTAAAATAGTGACTGAAATATTTGTTGATAAACGAAAGTTTATCTATTTTTGTTGTATCAATAATGCAAATCGATAATGGAGAAAGAAATTGAAAAGCTGGAATTGCACATTGTCCGACTGGAACAAGCAATCCGGCAAGTACAACGGTTAAAATGAATGGGATTAGCCGATGAAAAGCGAATCAAAAGATTGATGAATACTTAGAAGCTGTTTTGAATTTCTCCAAAAAGTTTTTCTTGGCTTGATGTATCCGTTTTCGTGTGTGCTTTGGGCGATTTTTGGTCCTTTTCGCTCCTGTTCTTCGTCAGATAGCCCGCTATCTTCCTCATCACAGAAGCGAAAATGCCTCAAAAACTCATCCCAAATCATCGCACGATAAATTCAAAACAGCTTCTTAGATGGTATCATCAAGGCAAAAAGAGAACTTGAAGAATTAAAGAAAAAATAGAACTTACAGAGGGGGACCTCCCTCCTTTCTTAAATTAAAATAATATGGAGAAGAATTTGAAACAAGAACTGGAGTTGTTACGTGATGAGCTTGGCACACCTGCTTTTGACGAACGTTTGGATCGTATGGAAGGTGTATATACATCGGAAGAAGATAAAAAACTAATCGGTGAGTATGTGTCATTGATGTTGGAAGACATAGGAACAGGAGTGGATGAAGTTAATAAAGGGCTTGAGACCTTGCAGGTGGTTAAAAGCATTTCAGACATGATTTCATTCAAATATATCGCTGAAACTTATTTTAAAAAGTCGAAGGCATGGTTCTCGCAACGGTTGAACGGTAATGTGGTGCACGGCAAGGTGTGTCGTTTTACGGATGAAGAAATGCAGACGCTTCGTTTTGCCTTGCAAGATATCAGCAAAAAAATAGGCTCTCTTTCCATTTAGGGTGGTTTTATACTTCCATATAATATGAATCCGCATTCGGGCATAATATATACCCTCTGAAAACGAAGATATACTTCATCGGCAAACGAAGTATATCTTCATTTTCAATGTGGCGGGCTTCCCCTTTTCCTATATATCAGTTTTCATCTGTAGGCAGCATTTCTTATAAGCAGAGCTGCCTAATAATTGTTAACTTGATAAATATTTTCCATTGGAAATTTTGTCTTGTTAAATGTTTGTTGTTTATTTGCAAAAGTTTCCAATGGAAAATAATGTAAACGAAAAATAAAAGACGTATGAAGATTCTTATTGTAGGAGGAGTAGCGGGAGGAGCCACAGCAGCTGCCCGCATCCGTAGAAATACCGAAGAAGCCGAAATTATCCTGTTCGAGAAGGGAGCTTATATTTCGTATGCCAATTGTGGATTACCTTATTACATAGGTGGGGTTATCGAGGAACGCGAACGGCTTTTCGTACAGACGCCCGAAGCGTTCGGGAAGCGGTTTAACATCGATGTGCGCACGCTTTCGGAAGTGACGGCTATCAACCGGGAGCGGAAGGAAGTGACGGTCCGTACTGCCGAGGGGAAGGTGTATCGGGAAAGCTATGACAAACTCTTGCTTTCGCCGGGGGCGTCGCCCGTGCGTCCGCCTTTGAAAGGTATCGATTCGGAAGGCATCTTTACCTTGCGGAATGTAACCGATACCGACCGTATCAAGCGATACTTGGACGAAAAGCAGGTGAAACGCGCGGCGATTGTAGGCGGAGGCTTTATCGGGTTGGAGATGGCGGAAAACCTGGTGCATGCCGGAGTAGAGGTCTCGGTGGTAGAGATGGCAGACCAGGTGATGGGACCTATCGACTATTCGATGGCTTCGCTGGTGCACGGACATTTGATGCAAAAAGGGGTGAAGCTGTATTTAGGGCAGGCGGTAGAGGCGTTCGAACGGACGGATGCGGGCTTAGGAGTGACCTTCAAGTCGGGTATCCGCTTGCAGGTGGATATGGTGATATTGTCTATCGGAGTGCGTGCCGAAACGCGCCTTGCCTCGGAAGCAGGATTGAAGCTGGGCGAGATGAAAGGCATTTATGTGAATGAATATCTGCAGACTTCGGATGAGGCTGTTTATGCCGTGGGGGATGCGATAGAGTTTCCGCATCCCGTTACGGGAAAGCCGTGGCTGAATTTTCTTGCCGGTCCGGCAAACCGTCAGGCACGCATCGTGGCAGACAATATCGTATTCGGGAACAAAGCAGTGTATGAAGGTTCCATAGGTACGTCCATAGCCAAGGTGTTCGATATGACCGTGGCATCTGCCGGCTTGCCTGCCAAGCGTTTGAAGCAAATGGGAATTGCTTACCTTTCTTCTACGACGCATTCGGCTTCTCATGCCGGTTATTATCCGGGTGCGTTGCAAATGGCGGTTAAGGTAGTCTTTTCGCCCCAAGACGGAAAGCTGTACGGGGCACAGATAGTAGGATATGACGGGGTAGACAAACGGATTGACGAGTTTGCCCTGGTTATCAAGCAAGGCGGAACGGTGTACGACCTGACCCGGTTGGAACATGCGTATGCACCTCCTTTTTCTTCGGCAAAAGACCCGGTGGCAATAGCCGGTTACGTAGCCGGAAATATCCTGAGCGGAAAGATGACACCGCTGTATTGGCGCGAATTGAGGGATGCCGACCTGAGTCGGGTGACTTTGGTGGATGTGCGTACCCAAGATGAATTTGAGTTAGGAGCCATTCCGGGGGCTGTTAATATGCCGTTGGATGAATTGCGGGAGCATCTGGACGAGATACCGCGGGATAAGCCGGTGTGGGTGTATTGCGGTGTAGGATTGCGAGGCTATCTGGCAAGCAATATCCTGAAAGGCCATGGATTTAAAGAGGTGCGCAATCTGGTCGGAGGCATTAAGACGTATAAGGCTGCCGTGACACCGGTGGAACTGCCTTCGGAAGGCACCCCTTGTGTTTCGGCTGGCGGGGAAAAAGATTCTGGAACGGATATGCAACCAGACAAGGTGATAAAGGTCAATGCATGCGGCGTGCAGTGCCCCGGACCGATACTGAAGCTGAAGCAAGGAATGGAAGCGTTGCAGCCCGGACAATGTCTGGAGGTAAGTGCTACCGATGCCGGATTTCCACGTGATGCAGAAGCGTGGTGCCGTACGACAGGTAATCGTTTCCTTTCGAAAACGGAAGAAAACGGAGTGTATCGGGTGCGGATAGAGAAAGCCCAGGCGGTTCCTGCCGTAGGACAGAAAACGGCAGTTGGCGGGAAAGGCAAAACTTTTATTCTTTTCAGTGATGACCTTGATAAAACTTTAGCTACTTTTGTACTCGCAAACGGAGCGGCTGCTACGGGTGAGAAGGTGACCGTCTTCTTTACGTTCTGGGGGCTGAATGCCATCAAGAAGGAGCAGAAACCGAAGGTACGGAAGGATGTCTTCGGCAAGATGTTCGGCATGATGCTGCCTTCCGATTCGAGAAAGCTGAAGCTCTCGAAAATGAATATGGGCGGAATCGGTTCGAAGATGATGCGGTATGTCATGAAGCAAAAGGGAGTGGACTCGCTTGAATCGCTCCGCCAGCAAGCCATTGCCAACGGGGTGGAGTTCATAGCTTGCCAGATGTCGATGGACGTGATGGGAATAAAGCGTGAGGAACTGCTCGACTGTGTGACGATAGGTGGCGTGGCGACCTATATGGACCGTGCCGGTGAGGCAAATATGAATCTGTTTATTTGATTATGGAAAAGATACAATGTATATGTGTGATGCGCGACTTGCTGAAGGGGCTTTCCGAACTGGAGAACCGGCTGGAGGAAGCTTACGGGGTGTCGCTCAACGAGGCGATGGTGTTGTGTAGTGTGGGAGCGGAAACCGTGACGGCAGGAACCATTATCTCTTGTACGGGATTGACTTCGTCGCATGCTTCGAAGGTTATCCGTTCGGTAGAGGATAAGGGCTTGCTGGCACGCAAGCTGGGCGAGCAGGACAAACGCCAGATGTATTTCACGCTTACGCGGAAAGGAAAAGCTTGTCTGGAGAATATCAAGGAGCAGGGGGTGGAAGTGCCCGAATGGCTGGCTCCGTTGTTTTTTAGGTAACAAGGTCACGAGTTGACAAGGTGACAAGGCTTTAGATACATAGGTCGAACTATTTAGGACCTTGTCAACTCGTTACCTTGTCACCTCGTCACTTCATTAAAAAGTATGAAAAAGAAAAAAGAAGACTGGGAAGTGCCGGGCAATGCCGGACAGGTATTGCTGCATACATGTTGTGCGCCTTGTTCATCGGCAATTATTGAATGCCTGATGCAGCACGGGGTACGCCCTACCATTTATTATTGCAATCCGAACATTTATCCGGAAGAGGAATACCGGATCCGGAAAGAGGAATGTACCCGTTATGCACAGGCGTTGGGCTTGGATATCATCGATGCCGATTACGACCACGAGGCGTGGCGTTGTGCGGTTCGTGGCTTGGAAGGGGAGCCGGAAAGGGGAGGGCGTTGCCTGCAATGTTTCAGGTTGCGTTTGCGTGATACGGCACGTTATGCCCATGAACACGGTTTTACGGTGATTACTACTACGCTTGCTTCTTCACGCTGGAAGAGCTTGGACCAGATTAACGAAGCCGGACGCTATGCCGTAGAACCTTATCCCGACGTGACGTGGTGGGACAAGAACTGGCGGAAAGGCGGGTTGAGCGAACGCCGCATCCAGATTATCAAGGAATATGATTTCTATAACCAGCAATATTGCGGGTGCGAGTTCAGCATGCGGAAAGAAGAGGAAAATACTCCTTAAAGTTTATTGTGTGGTGTAAAGTTTGACTTCTTTTTCCTCAACTCACGGTTTTTTTGTATGTTTGCATCCTAAAATCAATATGCAACTTGCAAGAAATGGAAGGATTATTCGTCAGAAAAAGCATAGATGCCCTGCAGGAAGAAGCCGGGCAGACAGGAAATAAGACCCTGAAACGGGTATTGGGACCGGTCAGTCTGGTGGCTTTGGGGGTAGGCGTGATTATCGGAGCCGGGCTGTTTTCTATTACAGGGACAGTGGCTTCGGAATATACGGGACCTGCTATTACGCTTTCGTTTATCATAGCTGCGATAGGATGCTGTTTTGCCGGGCTTTGTTATGCCGAATTTGCCTCGATGATTCCGGTGGCAGGTAGTGCTTATACTTATTCGTATGCCACTATGGGAGAACTGATAGCTTGGATTATCGGATGGGACCTGGTGTTGGAATATACCGTGGCTGCTACTACGGTCAGTATCAGTTGGAGCCGTTATCTGGTGGTCTTTCTGCAAGGAGCAGGCATTGATTTGCCCCATACATTGACTGCTTGTCCGTGGGATGGGGGCATAGTCAATATATCTGCCATGGTGATTGTGGTATTGATGAGCCTTATTCTGATGCGAGGGACGGCGGGCAGTTCGTTTTTCAACGGACTGATTGTATTTTTGAAAATCAGTGTGATTCTGGTTTTTGTCATTTTGGGTTGGAAGTTCATTCAGGCAGATAATTATGTGCCATACATACCTGAAAATACCGGAAAACTGGGTGAGTTCGGATGGTCGGGTATTTTGCGGGGGGCAGCCATTGTGTTCTTTGCTTTCCTGGGATTCGACGCGGTAAGTACTGCGGCACAAGAAACGAAGAATCCCAAGCGCGATATGCCTATTGGTATTCTGGTATCTTTGCTCGTCTGTACGATATTGTACATTCTTTTTGCCCATGTGATGACGGGGGTAGCTCATTATACAGATTTCAAAGGTCAGGAAGGCATCGCTCCGGTAGCTGTGGCTATCGAGCAGATGGGATATGCCAATGCGCAGGGGGTGATAATGCCTGCTTACCCGTGGCTGAATAAGGCAATTGTACTTGCCATTCTTTTTGGTTATTGTTCGGTGATTATGGTTACTTTACTTGGTCAGAGCCGTGTGTTTCTCAGTATGAGCCGCGATGGTTTGTTGCCTCCTTTTTTTTCTCGTATCAATACACGTTTCCGTACACCGGTACATAGTAATTTCCTGTTTATGGTAGTGGTAAGCTTGCTTGCCGGTTTTGTTCCTGCCCAAGTGGCAGGCGAAATGACTAGTATCGGTACCTTGCTTGCTTTTACATTGGTTTGTGCTGCTGTGCTGATTGTGCGTAAGACGATGCCTGATGTGCATCGTGCATTCAAGACGCCGTGGGTCCCTTTTGTTCCCATTATGGGTATCCTTACATGTTTGTGTATGATGTGTTTTCTGCCGGCCGACACGTGGATTCGGTTGGTTCTTTGGATGTTGATAGGCTTGGATATCTATGTCAGTTATGGAAGAAAACACAGTAAACTGGAACCAGGAAGGGTTTATCGTAAAGGCGATACGGTATTGAATATCTTAGGACTGGTGCTGGCTGTGCTGAGTGTAATTACTGGTTTATGGCACCAGCAGACTGTAGGTTGGGAAGCCGACAAGACTTTGCTGGTCATTTCTTTTGTCTTTGCTTTTACCCATTGTGCTTATTATATGTGGCGGCTTTGGCATCAGGCAAGCGACTTGAAGCGGGCTCCGAAGTCATAAAAGAAGTTATAATGTAAGTACGCGGACAGAAAAAATGAAATATCAACCAATATAATATGGATAAAAAGCCGTTATTTTACGGCAATTTAAGACAATATGGATAAAAACAGACTATTTGTAGCCATACAGGCATCTTTGAAAGCCGGGGCTGCTATTATGGAAGTATATACCGACCCGAACGCAGATTTCGAGGTGGAACGGAAAGCTGACAATTCGCCTTTGACGATAGCCGACCGCAAGTCGCATCAGATTATTGTGCAGGAATTGTCGGCATTGCCTTATCCTGTGTTGAGCGAGGAAGGTAAAGAAATACCTGTTGCCGAGCGAAGAGGCTGGAATGAATTGTGGGTGGTAGATCCTTTGGACGGTACCAAAGAGTTTATCAAGCGTAATGGAGAATTTACGGTAAATATTGCTTTTGTGAAAGACGGACGTCCTGAGGCTGGAGTGATATATATACCGGTCAGGGAAGAGCTGTATTTTGCTGATGAGGTTTTGGGGGCTTATAAACTGGAACACGTTGCCCGTTTGAATCCAGAGGATACACTAGAGAGCCTGATAGGACGTGCACAACGTTTGCCTTACCCGGATGGGCGGACATACGGTACATTTGTTGTCGTGGCTTCGCGTTCGCATCTCAATGCTGAAACCGAGCATTTTATCGATGAAATGAAAAAGAAATATACCGAAGTACAAACCGTGTCGAAAGGAAGCTCGTTGAAACTTTGCCTCATAGCCGAAGGTAAAGCAGATGTCTATCCCCGATTTGCA
Source organism: Bacteroides sp. An19 (assembly GCF_002160215.1). Lineage (NCBI taxonomy): Bacteria > Pseudomonadati > Bacteroidota > Bacteroidia > Bacteroidales > Bacteroidaceae > Bacteroides > Bacteroides sp. An19. Next base: position 50,766 of record NZ_NFKD01000002.1, read on the forward strand.
CCTACAATGGAATGGGATACAGCAGCCGGACACGCTATTGTACGTGCAGCAGGAGGTGAAGTGTATCAGGCTGAGACAAATCTTCCCCTTCGGTATAATAAAGAAGATTTGTTGAATCCGTGGTTTATCGCTTATCCTTGTATTGGTCGTTAAACGGAGTTATATTTGGAAGCCGAACGGAATTATATTGGAAGTTAAAGGGAACTATGTGGAAAATTAAAGGGGAGTCGGATATCAGTCACTCTGAAGTATTGGTCTTTTGTTGCTTCTGATTCCGGCGAGACATGACTTCTGAATTAAAAATAAACTTTTCAAGACTATGAATTTTGAAATACTTTTTGTGTTGCTGGGGCTGATAGGGATGCTCGTTGCGCTTATCTTGGATAAAATGCGTCCGGGCATTGTACTGTTGTCATTGGTCGTGGTGTTTATGGCGGCAGGTATTATCACTCCCAAACAGATGGTTGCCGGATTTAGCAATCGTGGCATGATAACGGTAGCTTTGTTGTTTTTGGTGAGTGAAGGTGTGCGCCAAAGTGGTGCACTAGCCACGGTCATTAAGAAATTGTTGCCCGAACGGAAAATGTCGGTAATGCAGGCACAGTTGCGTCTGTTGCCTGTTGTTAGTGCTTTTTCGGCTTTCCTTAACAATACTCCAGTAGTGGTTATCTTTGCACCTATTGTGAAAAACTGGGCAAAAAAAGTTGGGCTTTCGTGTACCAAGTTCCTCATTCCTTTGTCGTATGCTACGATTTTGGGTGGGTTGTGTACACTTATCGGAACATCTACCAATCTGGTGGTTCACGGTATGATGATTGACCGTGGTTTGCCGGGGTTGAAGATGTTCGATCTTGCCTATATTGGCATTCCCATCACAATAGCCGGACTTCTTTTCATTTTGTTTACCTCGAAGAAACTGCTTCCAGCCGAACGGCCCGATAATTTTGAGGAAGAAGAGGCAGATGCGGCGGAAGTGAAAGGACAGCATATAGTAGAAGTGGTGTTGGCATCACGTTTTCCTGGTTTGAAGCGCAAGTTGAAGAATTTTGATTTTAAACGTCGTTATGGGGCTGATATCAAGGAAATACGCCAGGGAGGCCAGGTTATCACCAAGAACTTGGGTGAAGTGAGGTTGCAGGAAGGTGACACACTGGTATTGCTTGCTGATGATGAGTTTACCAAGGCGTGGGGAGATTCTTCCGTTTTCCTGATGATGACTAATGGGCAGGAGATACCTTCGCGTCCGATGCCTGTGTGGAAGAAATGGACAGCATTGGCACTTTTGCTGATTATGATTATCGGTGCTACTATCGGTGAGCTTCCTTATTTTCAGGAACGTTTTCCCGGTGTGAAGATGGACATGTTTTTCTTTGCATCGGTTACGGCTGTGGTGATGGCTTGGCTTAAGATATTTCCTCCGAAAAAATATACTAAATATATCAGTTGGGACATACTTATCACCATAGCTTGTGCCTTTGCTATCAGTGCGGCGATGGAAGAATCCGGACTGGCGGCGTTGATAGCCAATTTTATTAAAGATGTGTCTGGTTCGTTGGGAGCTTGGGGAGCTTTGGCGTTGCTTTATTTTGTCACACTGGTTATTACCGAACTGGTAACCAACAATGCTGCAGCAGCACTTGCCTTTCCGCTTGCGCTGGAAACGGCTGCAGAATTCAACGTAGATCCGATGCCTTTCTTCATCGCTATCTGCATTGCTGCATCGGCAGGTTTTGCTACCCCCATCGGTTATCAGACTAACTTGATTGTGCAGGGAGCTGGTAATTATCGGTTTACCGATTTCTTGAAGATTGGTCTTCCGATGGATTTGATTGTGATGATTTTATCGGTAGGTCTTATCCCGCTGATATGGCCTTTTGTACAAGTGTGATTTTCAATGCGGACGAAAGAGATGCGGAAACGTTATATCCGAAGGGCTTGTCTTTCAGATAAATCTCATATCTTTAATGTCCGGCTATATAGATAGTAAACAGAAAGATAATAAATGAACAACATTTATCCTATATTCGACAAGATGCTGTCCCGTGCTGACAAGGAGAAACTGCTGGGGCAACGTGGATTGATGATTTGGTTTACCGGACTGAGTGGGTCGGGTAAGAGTACTCTTGCCATTGCGCTTGAACGTGAACTGCAACAACGGGGATTGCTTTGCCGCATCCTTGATGGGGATAATATCCGGAGTGGAATCAACAATAATTTGGGCTTTTCGCCAGAAGACAGGGTAGAGAATATCCGTCGCATAGCCGAAGTTGGCAAGTTGTTTGTTGATACAGGTATTATTACCATTGCCGCATTTATCAGTCCGAACAATGAACTTCGTGAAATGGCAGCACATATCATTGGTGCGGATGATTTTGTGGAAGTTTATGTCAGTACGCCGATAGAAGAATGCGAGCGGCGTGATGTGAAAGGCTTGTATGCCAAGGCACGTCGTGGGGAAATCAAGGAGTTTACAGGGGTTTCGGCTCCGTTTGAAGCACCTCAACATCCGGCACTTTCGCTCGATACTTCGAAGTTTTCGCTCGAAGAATCAGTGAACCAGCTCCTGCACTTGATTTTGCCCAAAGTGTCCGCCCCTCTGAGTAAGGAATGAAAAAAAAGAAAAAGCAAACATTATAAATTATGCAAGAAGAATACAACTTGAGCCACTTGAAAGAACTCGAAGCCGAGTCTATTCATATCATTCGTGAGGTGGCTTCCGAATTTGAAAACCCGGTGATGCTGTACAGTATCGGAAAAGATTCGTCGGTAATGGTGCGCCTTGCCGAAAAAGCCTTTGCTCCGGGCAAAGCGCCCTTTCCATTGATGCACATTGATTCGAAATGGAAATTTAAGGAAATGCTTCAGTTTCGTGATACATATGCCAAAGAACACGGCTGGAAACTTATTGTGGAAAGCAATATGGAAGCATTCCGTGCCGGAGTAGGCCCCTTTACTCACGGAAGTAAGGTACATACAGACTTGATGAAGACGCAAGCGTTGCTTCACGCTCTTGATAAATATAAGTTTGATGCTGCTTTTGGAGGAGCACGCCGTGATGAGGAAAAATCACGTGCCAAGGAACGCATCTTCTCTTTCCGTAACGAATTCCATCAGTGGGATCCCAAGAACCAGCGTCCCGAACTGTGGGACATCTACAATACTCGTATCCGTAAAGGGGAAAGCATCCGGGTCTTTCCTTTAAGCAACTGGACAGAACTGGATATCTGGCAATATATCCGTTTGGAAAAGATACCTATTGTGCCTTTGTATTTCGCCAAGGAACGTCCGGTAGTAAATATTGACGGGCAGCTTATCATGCCTGATGATGACCGTCTGCCCGAGAAATACCGCGATAAGATTGAAATGCGGAAAATCCGTTTCCGTACTTTGGGGTGCTGGCCGCTTACAGGGGCTATTGAAAGCGATGCCGATACCATAGAGAAGATTGTGGAGGAAATGATGACCACCACCAAGAGCGAACGCACAACCCGTGTTATAGACTTCGACCAGGACGCAAGTATGGAAGAGAAGAAACGGGAAGGATACTTTTAAATGAATAATTAATAATGAATAATTAATAACGATTCCTACATTCGTTTGTTGTTCATTACCTATTCATGTACCGTTATTAACTATTAATTGTTAATTATTAATTGAAGAAAAATGGAAGAAATAGATAAAACCAAATCAGGAAACCCGATGGAAGGCGAAGCCAGAGGCCGTATGTCAATTGAAGAGTTTCTGAAAAAAGATGAGGAGAAAGACCTGTTAAGGTTCCTTACTGCCGGTTCGGTAGACGATGGAAAGTCTACTCTTATCGGACGCTTGCTTTTCGATAGCAAGAAGATTTACGAAGACCAGCTTGTGGCATTGGAACGCGACAGCAAACGTGTGGGGAATGCCGGTGAGCACATTGATTATGCTTTGTTGCTCGACGGGTTGAAAGCAGAACGCGAGCAGGGGATTACCATTGATGTTGCTTACCGCTATTTCTCTACCAACAACCGTAAATTTATCATTGCCGACACTCCGGGGCACGAGCAATACACGCGCAATATGATTACCGGAGGCTCTACCGCTAATCTGGCGGTTATTCTTGTTGATGCACGTGCCGGAGTCATTACCCAAACCCGCCGCCACTCTTATCTTGTTTCCTTATTAGGCATCAAACACGTGGTATTGGCGGTGAACAAGATGGATCTTGTAGATTTTTCGGAAGAAATATTTGATAAAATAGTAGCGGATTATAAAGCATTCATCGCTCCATTGGGTGTGCCTGATGTGACTTGTATTCCACTTTCGGCACTTGATGGAGATAATGTGGTCGAAAAATCGGCACGTACTCCGTGGTACGCAGGTCCTTCCTTGTTGGAATATCTTGAAACCGTGCACATTGGTAACGACCATAATTTGAAAGATTTCCGTTATCCTGTGCAATACGTCTTGCGTCCTAATCTCGATTTCCGCGGATTTTCATCCAAAGTGGCTTCGGGCATCGTGCGCAAAGGAGATGAAGTGATGGCATTGCCTTCGGGGAAGAAAACCCGTGTAAAGGCAATCTATGCTTCTGATGGAGAATGCGATTATGCTTATCCGCCTATGTCGGTCACTCTGACCTTGGAGGACGAAATAGATGTGTCACGTGGCGAAATGCTGGTGCATCCTGACAATATGCCGTTGGTAGGACGTAACTTTGAGGCGATGCTTGTCTGGATGGACGAAGAAAAGATGGATATGGAAAAATCGTTCTTCCTGAAACAAACTACCAATACCAGCCGCACACGCATCGATAGTATCAAGTACAAGGTGGATGTCAACACGATGGAACACCTTTCAATTGAAAATGGACAGTTGACAAAAGAAACACTGCCTTTGGAGCTGAACCAGATAGCTCACGTGGTGTTCACGTCATCGAAAGAGCTTTTCTTCGACCCTTATGCCTGCAATAAGGCGACGGGGGCGTTCATCCTTATCGATCCGATAACCAACAATACCAGTGCAGCTGGCATGATTATCGGTAAGGTAGACGACAAGGACATGCATACTACGATGGAAATCCCGGTACTAGACCTGCCTAAGTTAGGGATTGCTCCCGAACACTATGATGCCATCGAAACCATTGCAAAAGAATTGGAGCGCCGTGGATACGCAATAGAGATAAAGAAATAAGTTTTTAATGAAGAATGAAGAATTAAGAATGAAGAATTTTGACTGGTTCACATCATTCTTAGTTCTTCATTCTTAATTCTTCATTTACAATATGGGCTTATTAGAATTTAGCAAATTGCCGGTTAACACCTTGGTAGGTGCCGACTGGAAGACATTCAACGAAATAACCAAAGGGCGTGCCATCGGTTCTGCTTATCGGGGAAAGTTCCGTCTGACAAAAGCAGTGTGCCGTCTGCTTTCTGTATTGAAACCCTTGCAGGATAAGAAGTATGCAAGCCTCCTGGCACAGAAGCCGCTCGAACATGATCCGGTATTCATTTTAGGGCACTGGCGCAGCGGAACCACCTTTATGCACAATGTTTTTTCATGTGACAAACATTTTGGTTATAACACTACCTACCAGACCGTATTCCCGCATCTGATGATGTGGGGGCAACCTTTCTTTAAGAAAAACATGAGCTGGCTAATGCCTGACAAGCGTCCTACCGATAACATGGAGCTTGCCGTTGACCTGCCTCAGGAGGAAGAGTTCGCCCTTACCAATATGATGCCTTATACGTATTATAACTTTTGGTTCCTGCCCAAGCACATGCAAGAGTATGCCGATAAGTATTTGCTTTTCGAAGATGTCACGGATGCTGAGTTGAAAGTGTTTGAGGAAACTTTTACCAAGCTTATCAAGATTTCGCTCTGGAACACTGGAGGCACCCAGTTTCTCAGTAAGAATCCCCCTCACACAGGCCGCGTGAAGGAATTGGTGAAGATGTTTCCCAATGCCAAGTTTATCTATTTAATGCGTAATCCGTATACGGTATTCGAGTCTACCCGGAGTTTCTTCACCAATACCATCAAACCTCTCCAACTTCAAGACATCAGTCCTGAAGAGTTGCAGCAGAACATCCTCACGGTGTACGACAAGCTCTATCACAAATATGAGGCTGACAAGCATTTCATTCCTGAGGGCAACCTGGTAGAGGTGCGTTTCGAGGATTATGAAAAGAACGCGTTCGACCTGACGCAGGAAATCTATCAGAAACTTTCTCTTCCTGGATTCGAAGAAGCACGTCCTGCCATTGAGGCATACGTCAACAAGAAGAAAGGCTATAAGAAGAACAAATACCAGTATAAGCCGGAAACAGTAGAGCTGGTGGAAAAGCACTGGGGATTTGCTCTTGATGAATGGGGATACAAGATCTGATTTATACAAATAGGGATTAAGAAGCAGTTTCTTAGAAGCTGTTTTGAATTTATCGTGCGATGATTTGGGATGAGTTTTTGAGGCATTTTCGCTTCTGTGATGAGGAAGATAGCGGGCTATCTGACGAAGAACAGGAGCGGAAAGGACCAAAAAATCGCCCAAAGCATACACGAAAACGGATACATCAAGCCAAGAAAAACTTTTTGGAGAAATTCAAAACATCTTCTTAATGAATGTCCTGATTAGCCAATACATATCTCCTGAAAACGAAGATATGTATCGGCTGATGGACATTCATTTTTTTTATTCCCACTCGATTGTGGCAGGTGGTTTCGATGAAATATCGTAGCAAACTCGGTTTACGCCTTTCACCTTGTTGATGATGTCATTCGATACCTTTGCCATAAATTCATAAGGAAGGTGTGCCCAGTCGGCTGTCATGGCATCAGTGCTTGTTACGGCACGTAGTGCAACTGCACGCTCGTAGGTGCGTTCATCACCCATTACACCTACGCTCTGCACAGGTAGAAGGATGACACCTGCTTGCCATACTTGGTCGTAGAGCGCAGTTTCTTTGCCTTCAGTATTTTTTGTTTTCCAATCGCGTAGACCTTGGATGAAAATATCATCGGCATCTTGAAGGATGCGTACTTTCTCGCGGGTAATGTCGCCCAGGATACGTACGGCAAGTCCCGGTCCAGGGAAAGGATGACGAGTGATGAGGTGTTCGGGCATACCCAGTTCACGGCCTACGCGGCGTACTTCGTCCTTGAATAAGAGACGGAGCGGTTCGCAAAGTTTCAGATTCATCTTTTCTGGTAATCCGCCTACGTTGTGGTGGCTTTTAATCACCGTACCTGTGATAGACAGGGATTCGATGCAGTCGGGGTAGATGGTTCCTTGCGCCAGCCATTTCACATCATGTATTTTGTGCGCTTCTTCATCAAATACGTCAATGAATCCTTTGCCGATGATTTTGCGTTTGCGTTCGGGTTCGGTCACGCCTGCCAGTTCGGTAAAGAATTTTTCGCTGGCATCAACACCGATGACATTCAGGCCAAGGCATTCATAGTCATGAAGTACATTGCGGAATTCATTCTTGCGTAACATACCGTGGTCGACAAAGATGCAAGTCAGGTTTTTGCCGATGGCTTTGTTGAGCAACACGGCTGCTACTGATGAGTCAACACCTCCGCTCAGCCCGAGTACTACTTTGTCATCACCTAATTGTTCTTTCAGTTGCGCAACTGTAGTTTCAATGAATGACGCCGCGCTCCAGTCTTGTTTGCCTCCGCAGATGTCTACTACGAAGTTTTTCAGGATTTGTGTGCCGTCTTCAGTGTGATACACTTCAGGATGGAACTGTACCCCCCATAGCTTTTCTCCTTCTGCCTGATAAGCGGCAACTGCTACTTTGTCGGTAGAGGCGATAATCTTGAAATTTTCGGGTAGAGACGTAATGGTGTCTCCATGGCTCATCCATACTTGCGAGTTTTCACGGACATCTTTCAGCAACGGATTATCGTGGTCGAACTTAGCCAGATGTGCCCGTCCGTATTCACGGGTATTGGCAGGTTCTACCTTGCCTCCGTTGGTGTATGCCATAAATTGTGCACCGTAGCAGATGCCTAAAACCGGATATTTGCCACGGATATTGCTCAAATCGATTTTGAAAGCCTTTTCATCGTAAACCGAGAAAGGGCTTCCCGACAGAATCACACCAATGACGGAAGGGTCGCCGAAAGGGAACTTGTTGTAGGGAACAATCTCGCAATACATGTTCAGTTCGCGCACGCGGCGTCCGATGAGCTGCGTGGTTTGCGAGCCGAAATCGAGAATAATAATCTTTTCCTGCATATTCAGTTCTGTATAAAATTGAAAGATTGGGCAAAGGTACTCATTTAAATTGAGAATTGAAAACAGGGTGTTGAAAATTCCAACGCAAACGTGTTTAATTTTTGCGGAGGTTTATTTTTGCAGGACATCGTTTCCGGCACGTATGTTTTTTTTTATACCATGCGTGGTATGAAATTGTGCCTTTTCTCACCACATATAGTATTAAGTGTCCGTATTCATATTAATTTGTTTTGAATCGTTATTCTGAAATGGAAAAATGTAAGCCTATCCTCTTTGCAACTATCGGAATAAGGAGGCTTTCCGGATGAATTTTGTTCTTTTTTTCACTAAAGTTCGTCAATATCACACTTGGTTTTGGCGGTTAGGTTCACCTTTTATAATTTCGTCATCGTTATGGAAAAATTGATAGTAAAAGAGGTTCAGACCGGGCGTGAAATGGACGATTTCGTACGGTTTCCCCATCGGTTGTATGCGGATTGTCCTTATTATGTGCCTGATTTGGATATGGATATACGTGAGACGTTCGACAAACGGAAAAATCCGGGGCTTGATTTCTCGGATATTCAGCCATTCATCGCTTATGATAGTCATGGAGATACGGTAGGGAGGATTGCCGGCATCATTAATCATCGTGCCAACGAAAAGTGGCATACGCGTAACGTTCGTTTCGGCTTTATTGAATTTGTCGATGATATTGAGGTGGCGGGAGCTTTGCTTCGTGCTGTAGAACAATGGGGGCGGACACGGGGAATGAATGCGATACAGGGACCGATGGGAATTTTCGACTTTGACAAGGAAGGTATGCTGGTGGATGATTTCGAGCAGGTCAGTTCTATGATTACCATCTATAATTATCCGTATTATCCCCGTCATTTGGAAGCATTGGGTTATGAGAAAGAAGTCGATTGGGTTCAGATTCGTGTACAGGTTCCCGAGGAGATTCCACCTAAATATGCCCGTGTGGCGGAATTGTCGAAAGAAATGTTTGGTTTGCAGGTAAGGAAGCTGACTTCGGCCGACATTTCAGAACGTAATTATGGTAAGAAAGTATTCGATTTATTGAATGTTTCCTATTCTCCTTTATTCGGATATACCGAATTGTCGGACAGGCAGATAGATGGCTATCTGAAACGTTATTTGCCTTTGCTTGACTTGCAGTTGCTTCCTGTGATAGAGAATGAGAAAGGTGAGCTGGTAGGCGTAGCGATAACGATGCCCAGTCTTTCGAATGCGTTACGGAAGGGAGGTGGAAGACTTTTCCCGTGGGGATGGTATCCGTTGCTGCGTGCATTGAAATGGAAACGGGAAGAGAAGGCAGAACTTTTTCTGATAGCTGTCCGCCCTGATTACCAGGGATTGGGTGTGAATGCCTTGTTTTTTGCTGATCTGATACCGGTCTATAACAAGTATGGTTTCACCTGGGCAGAAACAGGACCGCAATTGGAAACAAATGTAAAGGAACTTTCACAATGGAAACCTCTACATCCGGAAATCGTGAAAAGGAGGCGGTGTTATCGGAAAGTGTTGGAATAAAATAATAAACTGATAGAATATGAGAAGAGTAGTAATAACCGGTATGGGTATCTGGTCGTGTCTGGGTACGACACTGGATGAAGTGTGCCGGTCTTTGTATACAGGAAAAAGTGGAATCGTATTCAGCCCTGAACGTAAGGATGCAGGATTCCGTTCGGCTTTATGTGCACAGATAGCCAAGCCCGACTTGAAACCTTTTGTGTCGCGCAATCTGCGTCAGTTTATGCCCGAAGAGGCGCAATATGCCTATATGGCTACACGTGCGGCACTGGAGCAGGCCAGACTGGAGCCTGACTATATCGAGCAGCATGAAATAGGCATCATTTATGGAAATGATTCGGTGTCTGAAGCTACTATGACCGGGCTTGACAAGTTTCGTGAGTTTCACGATACGGCGGCATGTGGAAGCGGTACCATTTTCCAGTCGATGAACTCTACCGTGACTATGAACCTTGCTTGTCTGTTTAAATTGAAAGGTATCAATCTGACAGCATCCGCCGCTTGTGCCTCAGGCTCCCAGTCGGTAGGACTTGCGTATTTGCTTATTCGAAATGGCTTGCAGGATTGTATCGTGTGCGGTGGAGCGCAAGAAGCCAATATGTATGGCGTGGCGGCTTTCGATGGCATCCAGTCGTTCTCTATACGTGAGGACGAACCTGCCAAGGCGAGTCGTCCGTTCGATAAGGACCGGGATGGTCTGGTGCCTGGAGGAGGGGCAGCTACGTTGATTGTAGAGAGTTACGAACATGCTGTAAAGCGAGGTGCTCCTATCCTTGCCGAAGTCGTAAGCTGGGGATTCTCGGGCAACGGTGCGCATATATCTACTCCCAATGTAGAAGGTCCGGCACGCTCGCTGGAACTGTGTCTGAAGAATGGGAACGTGTCTCCCGATGAGATAGGTTACATCAATGCTCATGCCACTTCCACACGTATCGGTGATAGCCGGGAGGCACTGGCGATAGCACAGGTGTTTGGTGAGCTTCCGGTACCGGTCACTTCCACCAAGAGCCAGACAGGGCACGAGATGTGGATGGCTGGTGCCAGTGAACTGATTTATTCCATTCTGATGATGAAGAATGATTTCATAGCCGGAAACATCAATTTCGAGCATCCCGATGAAGATACAGCCCGTATTCATGTGCTTCCGGAGACGCGTCCCATACATTTCGATATGTTTTTGTCGAACTCGTTCGGCTTTGGAGGTACAAATTCGACGTTGATTGTCCGGAATGAGGGATGACGGATACGATGGAGCTGTTTTGTATGATGATTTATAAATTAAGTAAATAAATAAAAACTAAGTTATGACACGCGAAGAAATCATTGAAAAAGTCAACACGTTGTTGGCAGAAGAATTTGAAGTAGAAGCATCTACATTGACTCCCGATGCAAATGTTAAGGAAACCCTTTCGCTGGACAGTCTGAGTCTGGTAGACCTGGTGGCACTTATCCAGCAGACTTATCAGGTGAAGATTCCTGTTTCGGATTTGCGTCAGATACAGACGTTTACCGATTTGTATGATTATATCGAATCACATTTGCCTGCGGCATGATGAAAGTGGATATACAGGCGTTGATTCCACAACGTGAGCCGATAATCATGGTCGACAGGCTGGATAAGGTGGAGCATGCGTATGCGGAAACTTCGTTGGAAATCCGTCCGGACAATTTTTTTGTTGCTCCGGACGGACGATTGGAAGAGGCGGGAATCATTGAGCATATTGCTCAGTCGGCTTTGGCATTTGCCGGTTATTGGGCTTTGCAGGCCGGAGCTTCCGAACCTCCGGTAGGATATATTGGTGAAGTGAAGAAATTCCATTGCTACCGTTGTCCGCAAACGGGAGAAATCCTGCATACCCGGATTACAATAGAAGCCGAAGCGGAAGGCATCACTCTGGTAAGAGGAGAGACTTCCGGCAACGGTACTCCGGTAGCAGATACTCAGATGAAAATATCCATTTAAGAGAGTTGAGACATGTTACTCAGAAACAATTATTATAAGGTATATAGTGCACATTATGGAGCCGAAGACGCTCTTTTTCATGTTGCTTTGTTGCCCGGATGCGATGTATATCGGGGGCATTTCCCCGGCAGGCCTGTATGTCCGGGGGCATGTAATATCGAGATGATGAAAGAATGTGTGGAAGAAGCGGTAGGCAAATGTGTATCTATTGTTTTCATTAAACAATGCCGGTTTACTTCGCTGGCATCTCCCGATGTGTGTCCCGAATTGGATCTCCGTCTGCATTTTCAGGTATTGGGGGAAGGAAGGTTCCTGTTGACCGCTACTCTATCCGATGCAGGTATTACGTATATGGAATTTAAAGGAGAGATAGAGAAATGACAGAACTTTGCATCAGAATTTATCGTTTTTTCCGGCGTCATCGTATGGTGTGTTGGATATCTCTGGTTGTGTTGTTTGCTTTCTTTGGGTATTGTGCTTCATGCATTCATCTGGAGGAGGACATCAATAAACTGATGCCTTCTTCGAAAAACGAAGATGGTACGACCAAGCTGGCTTTTGCCAACTTGCGTATTAAGGACAAGACATTTTTGGTATTCGAAGGCAAAGAGGGTGTTTCTACCGAACGTATGGCAGAGGTGTGTGATGCCTTTATTGATTCGTTGCAGGCTAAGGATGCCTTGTCCGATTCATTACACCGGGTGATAGAGGAGGTGTTTTACCGTTTGCCTGAAGAACTCTTGCCGGATGCCATTGATTACCTGAGTGGACATTTCCCTGCTTATATCGATACAAGCTTTTATGCCTGCATCGACACGATGCTGACCGAAAAGCATTTTCGCCGGCAGATGGAGATGAACCGGAAGGATTTGCTCAGCCCGATAGGCACGTTATATCCCGAACTTATCCAGATGGATCCGCTAGGTATGCGTATGCTTCTGAAGGAGCAATTCTTGCCGGCATCAGCTGGAGAGAAAAAAGGAGGTTATAAAATCCTTGACGGGCATATTTTCGTAAGTGACTCTACGGTGTGTGTGGCATTTATTACGCCCCGCTATTCGGCAACTAATACAGGTCAAGGTTCTGCTTTGTTTACGATGTTGAATGAACAGATAGCTCAATTTGCCCAGACGGCTCCTGACATCAAGATAGCTTATCACGGTACGCCTGCCAGTGGCTTTTATAATTCGAAACAAATCAAGTCGGACTTGGCTGGCACCCTTTCCGGTTCGTTGCTTTTCGTATTGGCTTTTATTTTTGTTTGCTATCGCAATTGGGATACACTTCCTTTGTTGGTTTTGCCCGTCCTGTTCGGAACGTTATTCGGACTTGCTTTGATGTATTTCATCAAGGGACAATTTTCATTGTTGGCATTGGGTATCGGAGCGGTTATTTTGGGTGTGGCATTCAGTTATGTGTTACACATCATCACCCATTATAAGTATGTTGGTAATCCCGAACAGGTCTTGCGTGACGAAGTCAAGCCGGTGTGTCTGGGTTGTCTTACAACCATTGGCTCGTTTATGGGAGTAGTATTTATTCGTACCGAGTTGTTGCAGGACTTCGGACTTTTTGCCACTTTCGCCATTCTGGGCACTACGGCATTCAGCTTGATCTATTTGCCGCAGTTCTTAAGTCCGAAGCGAAATAAGTTGAACCGGCGTGCCTTTGCCTTAATTGACCGTATCAATGCGGTGCCGTTCGACAGAAGCAAACCTTTATTGATTGTTATTCTGGTGGTAACTGTGGCTTGTATCGGACTTTACCTGGCCGGAGGCACACGTTTTGATGCTGATATGCATAACCTGGGATATAAGGCAGATATTACCACCTATTCGGAAGAATTGTTGCGAAGCAAGACGTATACGGGCGATAAAGAGAAATATTTCGCCACTTCTGGAGCTACGATGGAAGAGGCGGTGGAGCGTTTTGCCGGAATGGCCCGGAAACTGGATTCGCTTCAGCAGGCAGGACTAGTGAAAGGTTATACACGTACCGACCGGATATTCGTTCCTTTACGTGTGCAACAAGAACGTATAGATGCCTGGAAAGCATATTGGAACGAAGACCGTCTGAAACGGGTGCACGAGTTGATTACCCGTACGGCACCTCAGGTTGGCTTGCGTCCCGAAGCTTTTGACTTGTTTTTCGAATATGCTACTGCCGATTATCATCCGATGCCTTGTATGAGGCGGGTATCATCCCTGCAGGATATCAGTCTACATTAATGGAGCAATCGTATAATGGCGAATACCTGTGTTTTACGTCGGTGAGATGCGCCAATGATACGGTGCGTAGCAAGACGAGCGATTATCATCGTATTTGCGATGCTATTGCAACACAGCCTCACATGTTGGTGTTGGATACCTATTATTATACTACGGATACTTTGATGCAATTGAACGATGACTTCAGTGTATTGCAATGGGTTTCTATGCTTTTTGTCTTGCTGGTCTTGTTTTTCAGCTTCAGGGGGAATATCCGGTATACGTTACTGGGATTTATGCCGATTGTATTCAGTTGGCTTATTGTATTGGGAATGATGGTGTTGTTCGATATGAGTTTTAATCTTATCAACATCATTATCTCTACTTTTATTTTTGGTATCGGAGTGGATTATAGCATCTTTGTTATGAGTGGACTGATAGGAGAAGAACGCGACACGCGATTGCTGGGATACCATAAAACCGCTATTTTCTTCAGTGCGGTTATATTAGTGGTAACTGTAGGCTCGATGTTGTTTGCGGTACATCCGGCAATCCGTTCGGTGGGCTTCTCTACCTTGGTCGGATTGCTGGCGGCTGTTATTATCTCTTATGTGCTACAGCCCGCTGTGTTCAGAATGATTCAGAAGAAGAAATGAAATACGACATTATAATAATAGGAGGCGGACTGGGGGGACTGGTGTGTGGCTGTATCCTTTCACGGGCGGGAAAACGCCTGCTCGTGCTGGAGAAAGGAAAGCATACAGGTGGATGTATCCAGAGTTATCGCCGGGGAGGAATGGAGTTTGATACAGGGTTCCATTATGTGGGAGGACTGGAGGAAGGACAACTCTTGCGTCGGGTATTCGACTATTTGGAATTGATGAAACTTCCGTGGAAGCGCATGGATGAGGTGGTCGACCGTGTGATGATAGGAAAGCGTACCTTTGCACTGGCACAAGGTTATGACCGGTTTGCCCAAATGCTTGCCGATGAGTTTCCGGCGAAAAGAGATGCCTTATACCAATATGCTGATTTGTTGAAGCGGACGGAAGAAATGCAGCTGAATGCCTTGAACCCTCATTCATCGGATATGGATTTCCATACTTGGATGTTGGAGACCAATGCGTACCGGTATCTGCAGGAGAAGTTTGACGATTCTTTGCTGGTCGACGTGCTGAGTGGTGCTTCACTGAAGATGGAACTGAGAAAAGACACATTGCCGTTGTTTACATTTGCTCATGGCTATTGTGGTTATGTGGGCAGTAGTTGGCGGATTGCAGGCAGTGGTTCGCTGATAGCAGAGGCGTTGGCAGAACAAATCCGTTCGCAGGGAGGCGAGGTGATATGTAATGCGGAAGTAGATGAATTACTGGAAAAGGAAGGTCAACTGACGGGAGTCCGGTGTAAGGACGGAAGAATTTACGAAGGGATACAATTCATTTGTGCCACCCATCCGGCAGAGATGTGCCGGATGTTGAAGCAAGGGGGATTGCTGAAGAATGTGTATCGTCACCGGATATGCCGGCAGGAAAACACCAATGGGATGTTTACGGTATCGTTGTGCCTGAAACCTCATGCATTGCCTTATGCGAACTGGAATTACTATGTATATCGGCATCCTGATATTTGGACATATCCGTCAGATGGAGAAATTGACCGAGTATTGGTAGCCAGTCATGTTCCGGACGATGGAGGAGAGTATGTGCGGCAAATCGATTTATTGGCTCCGATGGACTGGAGTCTGTGCCGTCCATGGATATTTACCCAAGTAGGTAAGAGAGGGCCGGAGTATGAGGCAATGAAACTCCGTATGGCAGATGCCTGTATGACATTGGCCGAATCGTGTATACCTGGTTTGCGGAGAGCGGTCGTGCAATGTTATACCAGTACTCCGCTTACATACCGTGACTATGTGCATACTCCCGACGGGTCGGCTTACGGCATGCGGAAAGATTTCAACAGTCCGTTTGGAGGGATGCTTCCGGTGCGTACGCCCATTCCCGACCTGTTCCTCACAGGACAAAGCCTGATGGTGCATGGTGTGCAAGGTGTAACTATGACCGCGCTTTTCACGTGTGCGGAAATTATAGGACGGGATTGGATATGGAAGCAAGTGATACAGAAATAGAATATAGTTAATTTAAAGACAGAACATATATGGAACTACAGACGGATGTATATGCCTTGACCCGGGAAGTGGCGGCATTGGTCGGCTTTTTGATTTCGCCCGAAGCCGGATACATTACGGGAGAGGTAATATCAATTGATGGAGGACTTTATACATGAGAACAACGATGAAAAGATGGCTGGTATGTTTATCGGTATTTTTGCTGGCATGTACTACATTTATGTGGGCACAAGGTGCCGGCATGACACAAGTCATGAAGAAGTATAGAAGTGTGCATACGCTTACGGCTTCTGTGGTGCGTATCAAGCACAATGTAGCTTTTGCAGAAGATGCCAGATTGGATGGGAAACTTTATTTCAAGGCTCCCGGACGGATGTGCATGCGTTTCGAAGGAGATAAGGATATGTTGCTGATGGAAGGCAATGAATTTACGATGGTAGAATCGGGACGTAAAAGCGTGGCAAAAGGGCAGACACAAGCTCAATTCGAATCGCTGGTAGAGGTGTTCAAGCAAATGGTGCTGGGCATGGATATTTCGGTTAGTCCCGAAGAACTGGCAGAGGTGAAAATGGAAGAGAAAGATGGTCTTTGTACCTTGACAGTAACACCTCGGGTAGATGGAGGAAACAAGGTGCGCCGCAGATTGTTGTTTTCTTCTTTTGTACTGACCGTCGACTTGCAGAAAGGAGAGTGTAAGAGCTTACAGATGAATGAACGGGGGCAGAACTATACCCGTTATGACTTTTCCGGTTTTATGTTGGATGCCCATGTGCCGGATACAGCATTTCAACTTCCATAAGATATGAAGAAAGAGTTGTTGGACATTTGCCAGGTGCAAGTGAAGTTTAGCGAAATCGATTCGATGCGCCGGGTATGGCATGGTTCTTATGTGACATATTTCGAAGACGGACGAGAGTCTTTCGGCAGGCATTATCCGGGCATCGGATATGCCGATATGCAGCGGGAAGGCATTTATGCGCCTGTATATGATTTACGTGTCCGCTATTATGCTCCGCTTTTGCTGAACGATGGTGTCGAAATACATACCCGCTATGTGTACAAGCCCGGTGCAAGATTGGATTATATGTATCAGGTCTTTCGTGCAAGCGACCATACGCTTTGTGCCGAGGGCACCACGGTGCAGTTGTTTATCGATGCACAGGGGGAACTGATGGTGGAAAAGCCTGCTTATTTCGAAGCCTGGCAGGTGAAGTATTTATAATAAGGAGAATATGAAGGAGAAAATTGTCTGGCTTGTAATGATGTTGTGTTTCCCGGTAGTTTCCTACGGGCAACAGACCGTTATCGAAGGAACCGTGCGTGATTCGGTGACCGGAGAAGTATTGCCATACGCTTCGCTGATGCTCGAAGGTACTTCTGCTGGTACACGTACCGGAGATGACGGGCGTTTCCGCTTGGCTACATCTGTATCGGTCAACCGCCTGCAGGTTTCTTATTTGGGATACGATACCCGTAATATTACGGTT
This sequence comes from Bacteroides sp. An19, assembly GCF_002160215.1. Classification (NCBI taxonomy): domain Bacteria; kingdom Pseudomonadati; phylum Bacteroidota; class Bacteroidia; order Bacteroidales; family Bacteroidaceae; genus Bacteroides; species Bacteroides sp. An19. The sequence continues at coordinate 68,308 of NZ_NFKD01000002.1, forward strand.
CAGCTGGGGAAAATCAACCGGATTGACATAGCCTTGATACCGAGTGGTGTCACATTGAGCGATATCGTGGTGAAGCCGAAACGTGAACGATACAGGAGAAAGGATAATCCTGCAGTGCGGTTTGCCAGACAAGTGATTGACCGGCGCGAGAGCAATGACCCGCGTAATCAAGATTATTTCAGTTATGACCAATATGAGAAAATGGTCTTTGCTATGAATGATTATAAGCCAAAGCCCAAAAAGAGTGGGAAAATAGGAAAATTTGATTTTCTTGCCGAGTTTATTGATACACTTGAAGTAGGGACTACGGTACTTCCTTTGTCAGAAAAAGAACGCTTGGAGAAGGTATATTACCGGAAGTCCCCCAAGTCGGAGAAACGTTTGCTGATGGGAAGTAAGTCATCGGGAGTAGATGAAGTGTTTTCGCGTGACGGGGTACAGCAGTTCCTGAGCGAAGCTTTTCAGGAAGTGGATATTTTCCAGAATAATGTTTCATTGTTTCTTCAGCGTTTTGTCAGTCCACTATCTACTTTCGGACCGGGATTTTATAAGTATTATTTGCTCGATACGCTTCAGGTGGAAGGTCGTAAATGTGTAGATTTGGGATTTGTGCCCTTCAATTCCGAGTCGTTCGGTTTTACGGGGCATTTGTTCGTTACGCTTGATTCTACCTATTTTGTCAAGAAAGTGATACTTAATGTTCCGAAAGACATCAACCTGAATTTTGTATCAGGTATGATTATTGAGCAGGTGTTCGAACGGGATTCTGCCAATATCCGTATTTTAAAGAAAGATGATATCCGGGTAAACTTTAAACTGAGTGAGAAATCGAAAGGCATGTATGCCCAGCGGCTGATAATATACGATCATCATTCATTTCTTCCTCCCGATGACAGACAAAGGCAGATTTTTGCTCAAAGTGCACCGGTTATTACGCAAAAAGAGGCTTATAGCCGTTCGGAGGATTATTGGGAAGAACATCGCCCGCAAGTTGCGCGCAAGAAAAATCCCAATTCAGTAGAACAGTTGATGAAGAGGCTTCGGTCGATTCCTGTTTTTTATGTGACCGAAAAGGTGGTGACAACTTTGGTTTCAGGTTATATTCCTACTAATAAAGATTCCCGGAAGAACCGGTTCGATTTAGGACCGATGAACAGTACCATTAACGGCAATGCCATCGAAGGTGCACGTTTTCGTGTAGGTGGAGGTACGACTCCTGTTTTCGACAAGCATTGGTTCTTTGAAGGCTATGCTGCGTATGGCACGCGCGACAAGAAGATAAAATACGATGCCATGGTGGAATATTCGTTCAATCCTCGCCAGACGTACCGCATGGAATATCCCATGCATTCCCTTCGCTTGGAGTATATGTATGATATCAACAAGCTGGGGCAGAATTACATGTATACCAGCAAAGACAATGTGATGCTTGCTATCCGCCGGAAGAAAGACACGCGTGCCACATACTTGCGGAATGCCGAACTGACTTATACACGCGAACATTACAACGGGTTTTCGTATAACGTGATTCTCCGTAACCGGCGTGAATATGCCACGCCATATGCTCCTTTCGATTGCATCGGGACAGACGGAAGCGTAACGCCACGTAATCATTATGACATGACGGAACTGGAAATCAAATTGCGTTATGGTAAGGACGAGAAATATTACCAGACCCGTACGCAGCGCATTCCGATTACGTTTGATGCCTTGATATTCAATTTGAGTCACGTGATGGCAAAGAAAGGGGTACTGGGGTCGTCGTACACTTATCAGCGTACGGATGTCGGCATGCAGAAACGTTTCTGGTTTTCGGCGTTCGGCTATCTGGATGTCATTCTTAAAGCAGGCAAGGTATGGAACAAGGTGCCTTATCCGCTTCTGATATTGCCTAATGCCAACCTTACTTATACCATCCAACCCGAAACTTATACGAACATGAATGCTATGGAGTTTATAAATGATGAGTATGCTTCGTGGGACATTACTTATTATATGAATGGAAATTTGTTCAACCGCATTCCGCTGATTAAGAAATTGAAGTGGCGTGAGGTGTTTTGCTTTCGTGGATTATGGGGACACTTGACAGATAAGAACAATCCTGTAAAAAATGGTGAAGGTCTGTTCCGTTTTCCGGAAGAGACTTCACAGCTGGGGCGTGCTCCTTATATGGAAGCCAGTGTAGGTATAGAGAATATCTTCAAGTTTCTCCGTCTGGATTATGTATGGCGTCTGAATTATCGCGATAATCCCGATATACAGACGCATGGTGTGCGTTGTACAATGCGATTGTCATTCTGATGGGAAAAATCCTGCCATGTAAAGTAGGGATTGCAAAATGATATATTCGGAGGTGGAAAGCAGAGCTTTTAAGGAAGAAGTGGTAAAATGTAACTTGTTTTTTTCTTAATTTTAATACTTTTCGTGCTCAACTTATGAAAGAATTGCTTATTTTTGCAACGCAGTCAGAAAGAAAGAACAGACTTCTTGCTGGGGCAACCGAAAACAGAGAGTGTTTATAACATTATTATAAAACCTTTAAAAATTAAGCAAAATGATTAAAGTAGGTATTAACGGTTTCGGTCGTATCGGCCGTTTCGTATTCCGTGCAGCTCAAAAAAGAAACGATATCCAAATCGTAGGTATTAACGACTTGTGCCCGGTAGATTACTTGGCTTACATGTTGAAGTATGATACTATGCACGGTCAGTTCGACGGTACTATCGAAGCTGACGTTGAAAATAGCAAATTGATTGTTAACGGTAAGGAAATCCGCGTAACTGCAGAAAAGAATCCGGCTGACTTGAAATGGAATGAAGTAGAAGCTGAATACGTTGTTGAATCAACTGGTTTGTTCCTGACTCAGGAAAAAGCTCAGGCTCACATTCAGGCTGGTGCTAAATACGTAGTTATGTCTGCTCCTTCTAAGGATGCTACTCCGATGTTCGTTTGCGGTGTAAACGAAAAGACTTACGTTAAGGGTACTCAGTTCGTTTCTAACGCTTCTTGTACTACTAACTGCTTGGCTCCGATTGCTAAGGTATTGAACGACAAGTTCGGTATTGTAAACGGTTTGATGACTACAGTTCACTCTACTACTGCTACTCAGAAGACTGTTGACGGTCCTTCTATGAAAGACTGGCGCGGTGGCCGTGCTGCTTCTGGCAACATCATCCCGTCTTCTACAGGTGCTGCTAAGGCTGTAGGTAAAGTTATTCCTGAACTGAACGGCAAACTGACTGGTATCTCTATGCGTGTGCCGACTTTGGATGTTTCAGTTGTTGACTTGACTGTAAACTTGGCTAAACCGGCTACTAAAGAAGCTATCTGCGCTGCTATGAAGGAAGCTTCTGAAGGCGAATTGAAAGGTGTTCTGGGTTACACTGAAGATGCAGTTGTATCTTCTGACTTCCTGGGCTGCACGTTGACTTCTATCTTCGATGCAAACGCAGGTGTTTACTTGACTGATACTTTCGTTAAAGTTGTTTCTTGGTATGACAACGAAATCGGTTACTCTAACAAAGTATTGGATCTGATTGCTCACATGGCATCAGTAAACGATTAATCATCGGTCATAAGACGTGTTTTGATTAATAAATGATAACAATGGGAGAAGTCACCTTGTAAGGGTGGCTTCTCTTTTTTATGTTTGGCATGTATGATGGAAAAACCTGTAATTCAGCTTCGGCACCTTTCTACCGGTTATACTGGAAAACACAGTGTGATACGTGTGGCATCGGATATTAATGCATCTGTCTATAATGGTGAACTGACTTGTTTGCTGGGGGCGAACGGGGCTGGAAAGTCTACTTTATTGCGTACTTTGTCGGCTTCCCAACCTCCTTTGGCTGGGGAAGTATGGATAGCAGGCAAACGTTTGTCGGATTATGCAGATAAGGAGCTTGCCAGACTGATAGGCATTGTATTGACAGAACGGTGCGAAGTGACCAATCTGAGTGTGGAAGAACTGGTAGGTTTGGGAAGAAGTCCGTATACAGGTTTTTGGGGAACACTGGGCAAAGAAGATAAGCGTATCGTATCAGAGGCGATACAACAGGTAGGTATTGCCGGATTATCTGACCGTATGATACATACTTTGAGCGATGGAGAACGTCAAAAGGTGATGATAGCTAAGGTTTTGGCACAACAGACTCCGGTCATCTTGTTGGATGAGCCGACCGCCTTTCTTGATTTTCCCAGCAAGGTAGAAATGATGCGTTTGCTGCGCACGCTGGCACATGGTTTGGATAAGACCGTATTTCTTTCTACGCACGACCTTGAGCTGGCACTTCAGATAGCTGATAAGCTTTGGTTGATGGACCGGCAGGGGGTAGTTGTCGGGACTCCCGAAGATCTTTCGTTGGACGGTACATTGGAGACTTTCTTTACCCGCGAGGGTATTGCATTCGATCGCCGGAGCGGATTGTTCCGTATTGCGCCCGAATATGTAAGAAGCATCAGGCTGACAGGAGAGGGGTATCGATATGACATGGTGCAGAAAGCTTTACGCCGTTATGCCATTTGTGCCGACCGTGAAGTGGAATCGGAAGCATATATTGATGCCGGTTCTGGAGAAGCAGATTTATTTGTATGGCATCCCGCAGGTAGAGAGCCTGTGGCTTGTGGAAATATCGAAACGTTGATAGCATTTATAAAAGAAAAGTAGTGAGGTAAGAACGGCATAGGGTGGCAGTATCATGAAAAGCAAATTGCTGCTTTGGAAGAGCCTGAAACCTAAAAAAACAGGAGAAATAAGTGAAAAAATGTCTTGCTATTTTTTAGATTCAAATAAAATTCGTACATTTGCACGCAATAAAATCTAAACATAAACCCTATGTCATTTATTGCAGATAAAGTAGTGATGGACGGATTGACTTACGATGATGTATTGTTGATTCCTGCCTATTCAGAAGTTTTACCAAAAACAGTCGATCTCACGACTAAGTTTTCACGCAACATTGAATTGAAGATTCCGTTTGTGACGGCAGCCATGGATACCGTTACCGAAGCGCAGATGGCAATTGCTATTGCCCGCGAAGGAGGTATTGGTGTTATTCACAAAAATATGCCTATTGAAGAGCAGGCACGTCAGGTGGCTATCGTAAAGCGTGCCGAGAATGGTATGATTTACGATCCGGTGACCATTAAACGTGGTTCCACGGTAAAGAATGCGCTGGATATCATGGCAGAATATAAGATTGGCGGCATTCCGGTAGTGGATGACGAAAACTATCTGGTAGGTATCGTGACCAACCGTGACCTTCGTTTTGAGCGTGACATGAATAAGCGTATCGACGAGGTGATGACCAAGGAGAACATTGTGACTACAGCTCCGGGTACGGATATGGAAACGGCATCGGATATCCTTCAGAAGAATAAAATCGAGAAATTACCGGTAGTAGACGAGAATGGTAAACTGATAGGTCTGATTACGTATAAAGACATTACCAAAGCAAAAGATAAACCGATGGCTTGCAAGGATGCTAAAGGTCGCTTGCGTGTGGCTGCGGGTGTAGGTGTAACCAATGATACGTTGCAACGTATGGAAGCGTTGGTAAAGGCTGGTGCCGATGCTATTGTGATTGATACGGCTCACGGACACTCGAAGTATGTTATCGAAAAGTTGAAAGAAGCCAAGAAGGCTTTCCCTGATATTGATATCGTGGTAGGAAACGTGGCTACGGGTGATGCGGCAAAGATGCTGGTGGAGGCTGGTGCTGATGCTGTGAAGGTAGGTATTGGTCCGGGTTCTATCTGTACTACACGTGTGGTTGCTGGTGTAGGTGTACCTCAGTTGTCTGCTGTTTATGATGTGGCAAAAGCATTGGAAGGTACAGGTGTTCCTTTGATTGCTGACGGTGGCTTGCGCTATTCGGGTGATGTAGTCAAAGCATTGGCTGCAGGTGGTTATTGCGTAATGATTGGCTCATTGGTGGCTGGTACCGAAGAGTCACCGGGCGATACCATTATTTTCAACGGACGTAAATTTAAGTCTTATCGCGGCATGGGTTCTTTGGAAGCTATGGAAAATGGTTCGAAAGACCGTTATTTCCAGAGTTCGACCACCGATGTAAAGAAACTGGTTCCGGAAGGCATTTCGGCACGTGTTCCTTACAAAGGTACATTGTATGAGGTGATTTATCAGTTAGTAGGCGGTTTGCGTTCAGGAATGGGGTATTGTGGTGCGCATAACATTATGGAATTGCACAATGCGAAATTCACGCGTATTACCAATGCAGGTGTATTGGAAAGTCATCCTCACGATGTGACGATTACCAGCGAGGCTCCTAACTACAGTCGTCCGCAATAAGGATAAGATATTGTTACACAAAGGCACAGAGACACCAAGTTTTTATTTACTGCTTGTTTACGATTTACAGCGGTTGTACTTCGTAGATAGAATTGTAAATATCTTGTGTCTTTGTGTCTTTCGTTTTTATAAGCATATCGTATGAAATTGTCCAGAATCTTGATTCTTTTCATTTGTTTTTTGAAGGCTGCTTCTTTTCTTTATGCCGATAAATTGGATGATGAATTGTTTCTTCTGAAGGTGGCAGATGCCAAACGTTGTGGCTGGGATACCGTGCCTGCTTTCCGTCACCGTTGTAAGGTGGAACAAGGAAAGGCATTGCGGGCGGTGTTGCTTGATGCAGGTCGCCAGGATTCTATACTGCATGCGCTTTACCGTGAAAGTGTGGAACGTTATTCGGCGAAAGGCTGGGTGAAACTGGAAGAAATTGTCCGGTTGCTTCCGCAACGTGCTACTCGGAACGAAGTAGGGCAGGTTTGCCGGCAAATGGATTCGGTGTATGTTTCGTTGCAGGGCGGAATGCCTTTCGAGATATATCTGGAACAAGGATGCGAAGCACAATGGTGTCCGTCGGTGGCTTTGCTGAGGGAGTTCTCTTGTCGTTTGGATACAATGCGGAAGGGAACCTATACGAAACCGTTTTTGTCGCCGTTGGGCGTGCATATTATCAAATTAGTCGACCGGAAGCCGGCTATCAGTTATGAGGAAGCAAGTCCTTTTCTGGAGATTTATCTGGACCGGTTGGGGGAGAAAAATCCGGCACTTAACCGGTCGCGTTATATGCAATGGCAACACGGTGAAAGAAAAGATGTTGCAGTGGAACGTTGTCTGACGGAGGTAAAGAACTGTATGCTGGCGGCATGGTGGGATGTTCGTCATCCTTTGCCTGATGTTAGCGATGAAAATGAATTGAAGCATTTTTTCGAAGCTAACAAGAAGGCTTATGCATGGGAATTTCCACATTATAAAGGGGCTGTAGTGCTTTGCAAAGATAAAAAAAGCGCTTCACGCATTCGCAAATGTTTGAAAAAAGTTCCGATGGAGCAGATGGAAGAGGTGTTTCGGATGTGGCAGGCAGAACATCCCGAGGTGGATGCTGTGATACAGGTAGGATTGTTTCAGATAGGAAAGAATCCGTATATCGATAAGTTGGCTTTCAAGTGTGGAGAGATGCCGCATGACCCACGTTATCCGTATGCTATTGTGGTAGGTAAACGGTTGAAGAAGGGACCGGAAAATTATACAGATGTGTATGGACAAGTGAAAACGGATTTTGCCAGAACTTTGAAAATGAGACAATTGGAAGAATTAAGGACGCGTGTTGGAAAATGAAGAAAATATCAGCTGAATGTCGGCATTTAGTCACCAGGAAGTTAAAGGGGAGTTGTTATGGAATACACACAGCCGGTGTTATTCCTGTTTTCCAGTGTCATGCTGGATAGCCAATCCGCTTCTTCCGTTACGCCGGCTCACATATCCGGCATGACAAGCAAGCTTTGTTCTCTTCGCCATATAGCTGCATCGTTTGTAAGATTATTAATCTTACAGCGTGAAGATTAATAATCTTTCGGCGTGAAGATTAATAATCTTACAAGCAAGGCAGCTATGCGGTTCATAAATGTGTAAGTTTCTTCTATGTTTTTTTCTAATCGTAAAATGACGAAAAATTGCGTACTTTGATATATAAAAACCGTTAATTGTAGCGGAAGTAATCGATTAAAACTGTATCTTCGTTCGGTCTTTCAGACGAAAAACGTCACAGATGAATAAAGGATGTTTCTTGACCATAGGATTGCTGGTCTTGACTGCTTGCACCAAGACGCTCAACCATCAGGGGAAAACCCCGTTGGTGGAGGTGGGGGATGCGTTTCTGTACAAAGAAGACGTGGATGCGGCGATGCCGATAGGTGTGAAAGGGAAAGACAGCGTAGAATTTGCCGAGGCGTATATCCGTAATTGGGTGGAAGATAACTTGCTTTACCGTAAGGCAGAGGGGAATATTCCCGACAATGTAAAGATAGACCAGCAGGTGGAGGCTTACCGGCGGGCACTGATTATGCATGCTTATCAGGAAGAACTGGTAAGACAGAAGTTGGGCAACGAGGTGAGTGAGGAAGAAATCAGTGCGTATTATGAGCGGCATGCCGGACAATTTCAAGCAGAGCAACCTTACATACAAGGTGTGTTTGTCAAAGTTCCTTTGCATACGCAAAACTTGAATCTGGTGCGGAAATGGTACAAGCAACATACGCAGGAGGCTGTGGACAGGTTGGAAAAGTTCAGCATTGCCCATGCAGTGAGTTATGATTATTTTTACGACCGTTGGCGTCCGGTGTCGGAATTTTCATTGAAACTTCCCCTTGATGCGTTGGATACAGATCCCGATTATTTGAACCGGAACAAGAATGTGGAGGTACGTGATACGGCTTTCTGTTATTTCCTGCATGTGGAAAAGTTTCTTCCGAAGGGTGACCGCCTGCCGCTGGAATATGCCAAGAATGAGATAAAAGAAATGATAATTAATCTGAAGCGTGTGGAATTTATAAATCAGATGAAGCATGATTTATATAAAGAGGCTTCGGAGGCTAATGACATAATTTATTATAAACCTGACAATGAATAAGTTTAGAGTAATCAGATGGTGTGTATGCATGCTGTTGTTGCTGGCAGGGATTTCTGCTTATGCCCAAGACAATGTAATAGATGAGGTCGTCTGGGTAGTGGGTGACGAGGCTATCTTGAAATCAGATGTAGAAAACGAACGTTTGAACGCACAATACGAAAACAGGCATTTCGACGGTGATCCTTATTGTGTGATTCCAGAAGAACTGGCGGTGCAGAAGCTTTTCTTGCATCAGGCAGAACTGGACAGTGTCGTGGTGTCCGACCAGGATGTGATTCAAGAGGTGGAACGACGCATTTCGTGGCTGACTGAACAAATCGGCTCGCGGGAGAAAATGGAAGAATATTATAATAAGACTTACACGCAGATCCGTGAAATGCTTCGTGAGAATGTCCGCGACGGCAAGACAGTGCAAGAAATGCAGATGAAAATCGTGGGCGACATCAAGCTCACCCCTGCCGAGGTGCGTAACTATTTCAACAAACTGCCTCAAGACAGCATTCCGTTCGTACCTACACAGGTAGAGGTGCAGATTATTACGCAGGAGCCCAAAATTTCGGAGCAAGAGATAGAACGGGTGAAAGCGCAGTTGCGTGAATATGCCGACCGGGTAAATAAAGGCGAGACTTCTTTTTCTACCTTGGCACGTTTCTATTCGGAAGACCCTGGTACGGCACGCCGTGGTGGTGAAGGTGGATTTACGGGCCGTGGTGCATTGGTTCCCGAATTTGCCAATGTGGTGTTTAACCTTACAGATACCAAAAAGGTGTCGAAGGTGTTCGAAACGGAATTTGGTTTTCACATTGCACAGTTAATAGAAAAACGAGGCGACCGTGTGAACTACCGTCATATTCTGTTGCGTCCCAAAGTAGACCAAAAAGACATTGATGCTGCTTTGGCGCGTCTGGATTCCATTGCCGATGACATCCGGAAAGAAAAATTCTCGTTTGATGATGCCGCCACGTGGATATCGATGGATAAGGATACCCGAAACAATCATGGTTTGCTTGCCAATCCGCAATCGAATACTTCCCGTTTCGAGATGCAGGAACTTGCCGGACTGGTTTCGCAAGATGTAGCGAAAGTTGTGGAAGGCATGCAGATCGGGGAAATCTCAAAACCTTTTACGATGATTAACTCAAGCGGCAAGCAGGTGTGTGCCATTGTGAAACTGAAGAACCGCATTGACGGACATAAGGCTACCATTACGGAAGACTATCAGCGTCTGAAGGCGATGGTAACTTCAAAGAGGAGCGAAGAGAAGCTTCAGAAATGGATTGTTGACAAGCAGAAGAACACTTATGTGCGTATCAGTCCGAAATGGCGCAATTGCGAATTCAAATATCCGGGATGGATTAAGCGATGAACTGAAAAAGTTATGATGCAAAAAGAAAAGAACAGGAAATATAGGATAAACGGGCATAGGGCGCTTTTGGTGAGTGTCCTATGCCTTTTCGGCTTTTGTCTTTTGGCGCAGAAACCGCTTCGTTCGCAGATAGCCGGGACGCAGGAGGATTCGGTGGCGCAAAAGCGGCAAATGCCTCAGAAACAGACAACTCCCAAGAAACAGCAACCCAAGAGCAAGGTTTATCTGATACATTCGGACTTGTTGCGGAAAGATTCTCGTCATCCTGATGCACAGGTCGTGGTGGGCAATGTCGTTTTCCGGCACGATAGTGTGTATATGTATTGCGACAGTGCTTATTATTATGACAAGATAAGTTCGTTTGAAGCCTTCAGCAATGTCAAGATGAATCAGGGAGATACGCTTTTTCTGTATGGAGACAGATTGTTTTATGACGGGAATACGCAGATTGCTGAAGTACGTATGAACGTACGGATGGAGAATAAGAATACTACGTTGCTGACTGATAGTCTGAACTATGACCGTGTGTACAATCTCGGCTATTTTTTTGACGGAGGAACACTGATGGACGAGCAGAACGTCTTGACTTCTGAATGGGGTGAATACAATCCCAGTACGAAGCAATCGGTGTTCAATTATAACGTACAGCTGGTTAACCCGCAGTTTACGCTGACTTCGGATACGCTGGAATATAATACGCTGACGAAGATAGCCAACATCGTGGGGCCGTCGGATATAGACAGTGACAATAACCATATTTATTCCGAGCTGGGTACATATAATACGATGACCGGAAAAGCTTATTTGTACAACCGCTCGATTCTGACCAATGACGGGAAACAGCTGACTGGTGATACCTTGTATTATGACCGTGATGCAGGAACGGGCGAAGCATTCCGCAACATGGTGATGACCGATACCATCAACAAGAATATGATGACCGGCGAATATGGCTTTTATAATGAGAAGACCAAGTTTGCCTTTGCTACCGATAAGGCGGTGGGGATTGATTATTCGCAGGGGGACAGTTTGTTTCTTCACGGTGATACGCTGATGATGCGCACTTTCCATCTGGATACGGATACGATGTTCAGGGAGATGCAGGCTTTTCATAAGGTGCGTTTCTATCGTACGGATGTGCAGGGAGTCGCAGATTCGCTGGTATTCTCTACCAAAGACAGTTGTCTGACAATGTACCAGGATCCTATTTTGTGGAACAAGAATCAACAACTGGTAGGAGAGAAGATATGCATTTATATGAATGACAGCACCATTGACTGGGCTCATATCATCAATCAGGCATTGTCGGTAGAAGAATTGGATTCGACAATGTATAATCAGGTGACGGGAAAGGAGATGAAAGCCTATTTCCGCGATGGGGAAATGCATAAGACTGAAGTTATCGGCTCGGTACGCCTGGTCTATTATCCGATGGATTCGGACAGTACGCTGATTGGTATGAATGTGTCTGAGACGAGTAAGCTGGAAATCTATCTGGAGCACCAGAAATTGGAACGGATGGTAATGAGCCCCCAGTCGAACGGTACTTTGTATCCGATGTTGATGATTCCGAAAGGGAAAGACAAATTGGAGAACTTTGTGTGGTTCGATTACATCCGTCCGTTGAATAAGGAGGATATTTTCAACTGGCGTGCCAAGAAAGCAGAAGATCAGTTGAAGAAGAATGTACGTGGTCCGATAGAACTTCCGAACCAGCACTTGTTTGACAAGTTGGCCCAACCAGAAAAGAAAGTGGAAGAAAAGGCTCCGTCGGAAAGTGATGCCGGAAAAACAGAGGCTGGAAACCAGGAAAAGGAGAATGTGGAGGAAGCCGATTCTTCCATACCAGATAGTTGACAGAGGAAATTTCTTTAGGAGTATAGAATATATGAGCGATGTGATACGTTTGTTGCCTGATTCCGTAGCTAATCAGATTGCGGCGGGCGAAGTGATACAGCGTCCTGCATCCGTGGTAAAGGAATTGGTGGAGAATGCAGTGGATGCAGGTGCGCATCATATAGATGTGCTGATAACGGATGCTGGAAAAACGTGTATACAGGTAATTGATGACGGGAAAGGAATGTCGGAAACAGATGCGCGGCTGGCATTCGAGCGGCATGCGACATCGAAGATTCGTGAGGCATCCGACTTGTTTGCCCTCCACACAATGGGATTCAGAGGAGAAGCCTTGGCGTCTATTGCTGCAGTGGCACAGGTGGAATTGCGTACATGTCAGGAAGGGGACGTGCTGGGAACACTGCTGACTATTTCCGGTTCGAAAGTAGAAGGGCAGGAAGCAGTGGCGTGTCCTTGCGGAAGTAATTTCAGTGTGAAGAATCTTTTTTACAACGTGCCGGCACGGCGCAAATTCTTAAAGTCGAACCAGACAGAACTGAGTAATATCCTGACCGAGTTCGAACGCATCGTGTTGGTGAATCCTGACATTTCGTTCACTTTGCATCATAACGGCACGGAAATGTTGAATCTCCCTGTCTTGCCTTTGCGCCAGCGCATTATGGGCGTGTTTGGCAAAAAACTGAATCAGGAATTGCTTTCGCTTGACGTTACTACCAGTATGGTGCAAATACATGGGTTTATCGGTAAGCCTGAAACAGCACGTAAGAAAGGCGCCCGCCAGTTCTTCTTTGTCAACGGACGTTTTATGCGCCACCCTTATTTTCATAAAGCATTGGTGGATGCTTACGAACACTTGATACCCGTGGGCGAACAAGTATCTTATTTCATTTATTTTGAGGTGGAACCGGCCAATATTGACGTCAATATCCATCCTACCAAGACTGAAATCAAGTTTGAAAACGAACAGGCTATCTGGCAAATCCTTTCGGCGGCGGTGAAAGAGACACTGGGACGTTTCAATGCTGTTCCTTCCATTGATTTCGATACCGAAGGGATGCCCGATATTCCGGCATTTGAGCCCGACCAGCAAGCTGGGGTCGTGCAGCCGTCACTATCGTATGATCCTTCTTACAATCCGTTTGATGTAAAGACTTCAACGGCTCCTCCCTCTTCGTATTCTCCTTCTTCCTCTCGCCAGAAGCATACGCAATGGGAGCCTTTGTTCGAGGGACTGGAGCGGAAAAGCAATGCCTGGCAGCCTGAAGCGGAAACACCCGCTTCTGAGGATAGCTGGCATACGGAAGAAATACAGCCGGCTTCTCCTACACTCTACGATGCACATCCCGAAGCAACCGTGAAAGAGAGCGTTACACAGCATTACCAGTATAAAGGATGTTATATACTGACTTCCGTAAAATCGGGGCTGATGATTATCGACCAGCAACGGGCGCACATCCGCATCTTGTTCGACCGTTATATGAAGCAGATAGCCGACAAGCGGCACGTATCACAACGCATGTTATTCCCTGAGATGGTACATTTCTCTGTCTCCGAAATACCGGTGTTGGAAACGATTATGGACGATTTGAAAGCTTTGGGATTCGATTTGAGCAATTTGGGTGGAGGCTCGTATGCCATCAATGGTGTACCCGCAGGCATCGAAGGACTGAATCCAGAGCGGTTGGTGACCGACTTGGTTCAGACTGCGATGGAGAAAGGTAAGGACGTGAAAGAAGAAATACAGCAGGCGCTGGCCTTATCGCTGGCAAAAGCTTCGGCCATTGTGCCGGGACAAGTCTTGACGGCAGAAGAGATGAATAATCTGGTGGACGAACTTTTTGCCGTTCCTACCCCTAATTATACTCCCGATGGCAAGACCGTACTGGCTGTGCTGAAAGAGGAAGATATAGAGAAGCTTTTTTAAGACTAAGAAGTTAGAAGGAGTTATTTCACAGAGTTAAAAGGTGTTGAAAACCAATAGGCTTTTAACTCCTTCTAACTAACAAGCTCTTAAAAGGTGGAAAGATATCTTTCTCCTGTGTCAGGTAGAAGCACCACAATGTTTTTACCGGTATAAGCCGGTTGTACAGCAAGCTGAAGGGCAGCGCATACGGCGGCTCCAGATGAGATACCTGTCAGCAGACCTTCGGTTATGACAAGTTCTTTTTCGATACGAAAGGCGTCATCATCCTTGATGCGGATAATGCGGTCTACTGTTTCCGGATAATAGTTTTTCGGGACAAATCCGGCACCGATGCCCTGAATGCGGTGGCTTCCGGCTTTTTCTCCCGATAATACAGCCGAACTGTCTGGCTCTACAGCGATGATTTCGATGTGGGGATTATGGGTTTTCAGTCCTTTTCCTACTCCGCTTATCGTGCCTCCAGTTCCTGCCCCGGCTATAAACACGTCCACTTTTCCATCGGTATCCTGCCATATTTCTTCAGCCGTTGTATGCAGGTGGGCAAGTGGGTTGGCAGGGTTCTCAAATTGCTTTAAGATAATAGAATTAGGTAGTTCACGGTGCAGTTCTTCTGCTTTTCGGATGGCTCCGCTCATACCCTCTGCTCCCGGTGTGAGTACCAGTTGTGCTCCCATTGTTTTCAGTAGCATCCGTCGTTCCACGCTCATAGTTTCGGGCATGGTGAGGATGGTTTTATACCCTTTGATATTGGCTATCCATGCCATTCCGATACCAGTGTTTCCGCTGGTCGGTTCGATGAGGGTGGCTCCAGATGCGATAAGCCCTTTCTGTTCGGCATCTTCTATCATGGCAAGCGCGGCGCGGTCTTTCACACTTCCACCCGGATTGAAGTATTCCAGTTTTGCCATAATGGAGGCTTGGACATGATGTGCGTTTCCTAATCGGTTCAGCTTTAGAAGAGGAGTGTTGCCGATAAGTTCGGTCAGTTTGTTGTAGATACGTGCCATAGTGTTCAGTTGAAAATTAGACTTCGGTAGGGAAGCAGTAGGGAAAGAGGGGTTTTTGTTTCTTTAGGCATATTCCTATATCCGTATAAAACAAAAAAGAGAAACTTCCGTTCCTCTCCTGCTTCTGGTTGCGGAGGCCTGACTCGAACAGACGACCTTTGGGTTATGAGCCCAACGAGCTACCAACTGCTCCACTCCGCGATGTTAATCATTGTTTTCTTAAATCGAGTGCAAAGGTAGAGACTTTTTTTTAAATATGCAAATGATTTGCAGATTTTTTTCGCTTGTTCTTCGGATTTGCAGCAGATTTTATATGGAGCTTGTTTAACTGTTTTGAATTTCTCCAAAAAGTTTTTCTTGGTTTGATGTATTCGTTTTCGTGTGTGCTTTGGGCGGTTTTTTTGTCCTTTCCGCTTCTGTCCTTCGTCAGATAGTCCGCTATCTTTCTCATCACACAAACGGAAATGCCTCAAAAACTCATTCCAAACCAGCACACGATAAATTCAAAACAGTTTCTTTGCCCAGGTTAATTTTGCGAATTGTTTTCGAGGACTATAAAAAGACAATATGCATGTCTGCATTTTTATTTTCCCTCTGGTTCCTTCTGTTCCTTCTGACTTCTTTTAACTCCAAAAAGACAATAAAAAAAATTTGTGTAGTCGGAAGAAAAACTGTACTTTTGCTCACGTTATATAGATATTGTGCAATTTTAAGGATTAACGATGACCGTACTGAAGACCCGAGCAAAATTAGTAGACGTAGCCCGACAGCTTTTTGCCAAGAAAGGAGTGGATGCTACGACAATGAACGATATTGCCGTGGCTTCGAAAAAGGGACGCCGTACGCTGTATACTTATTTTAAAAATAAGGAGCAGATTTATATGGCTGTAGTCAAGTCGGAGTTGGAAATGCTTTCCGATACGATGGAGAAAGTTGCCCAGAAAGATATTCCTCCTGATGAAAAGATTCTTCAACTTATTTCCACCCATTTGGATATTGTCAAGCTGGCGGTATATCGCAACGGTACGCTGCGTGCCAATTTCTTTCGCGATATCTGGCGTGTGGAAGCAATGCGCAAGCATTTTGATGCCAATGAAATGAAGCTTTTCCGTACTGTGCTGAAGGAAGGAAAAGAGCAGGGACTGTTTGATATCGACAATGTGGAGATAACTGCCGACATTCTGCATTATTGCATAAAAGGGATTGAGGTGCCCTACATACGCGGTCAGATAGGCGAAGACCTTGACGATGAAATCGGCTGGCGTTACGTAGCAAAGATTGTCTACGGGGCATTGGGAAGAAAATTGTAAAAATGCCAATGAGGAGTTAGATGTCAATACTTTTAGCATCGGTTTCAGCAGCAGGATTATTGTCCTTCAAGTAACTACGTTTAACTTGAAAAAACTTATAAATTAACAAACTTACAAACCAAAAAACTAAATAACTTAAAGATTATGGGATTATTAACAGGAAAAACAGCTATCATTACCGGTGCTGCACGCGGTATCGGTAAGGCAATTGCATTGAAATTTGCTTCTGAAGGAGCAAACATCGCATTTACAGATTTGGTTATTGATGAAAATGGAAAGAAGACCGAAGCCGAAATCGCCGCTTTGGGAGTCAAGGCAAAAGGCTATGCCTCAAATGCTGCCAATTTCGAAGATACCGCCAAAGTGGTAGAGCAAATTCACGCCGACTTCGGTTCTATTGATATTTTGGTTAACAATGCCGGTATTACCAAAGACGGTCTGATGATGCGTATGAGCGAAGGGCAATGGGACGCTGTTATTAACGTCAACTTGAAATCGGCTTTCAATTTCATTCATGCCTGCACGCC
Organism: Bacteroides sp. An19; assembly: GCF_002160215.1. Taxonomy (NCBI): domain Bacteria; kingdom Pseudomonadati; phylum Bacteroidota; class Bacteroidia; order Bacteroidales; family Bacteroidaceae; genus Bacteroides; species Bacteroides sp. An19. The sequence continues at coordinate 85,232 of NZ_NFKD01000002.1, forward strand.
GATTATGATGCGCCAGCGTAGTGGTAATATCATCAATATGGCTTCGGTGGTAGGTGTACATGGCAATGCCGGACAATGTAATTATTCAGCTTCGAAGGCTGGCTTGATTGGTCTTGCCAAGTCTATTGCTCAGGAATTGGGTTCGCGTGGCATCCGTGCCAATGCCATTGCTCCGGGCTTCATCATCACCGATATGACTGCACAATTGTCAGATGAAGTAAAGGCAGAATGGAACAAACGCATTCCGTTGCGCCGTGGCGGTACGCCCGAGGATGTGGCAAACATCGCTTTGTTCCTGGCATCGGATATGTCGTCGTACGTATCGGGTCAGGTGATTCAGGTAGATGGCGGTATGAACATGTAATGTTGCCCCGACCGAGTGTATGACCGTAGTGTACGAAGATAATCATCTCATTATCGTCAATAAGACTGCTTCTGAAATCGTGCAGGGCGACAAAACGGGGGATGTGCCTCTGTCGGAGACGGTAAAGCAATACCTCAAGGAGAAATATGCCAAGCCCGGCAATGTTTTCTTGGGAGTGACACATCGGCTGGATCGTCCTGTGAGCGGATTGGTGGTCTTTGCCAAGACCAGTAAGGCATTGGCGCGTCTGAATGAGATGTTCCGCAAAGGTGAGGTGAAAAAAACTTACTGGGCAGTTGTCAAGACATGTCCTCAGGTCGAAGAAGGTGAATTGGTGCATTATCTGGTGCGCAACGAAAAACAGAACAAGTCGTATGCTTATGATAAAGAGGTGAATGGCTCGAAAAAGGCGGTACTTCATTACCGCCTTATCGGGCATTCGGAAAATTATTACCTGCTGGAAGTTGACCTGAAGACAGGACGTCATCATCAGATAAGGTGTCAGTTGGCAAAAATAGGATGCCCGATAAAGGGTGACTTGAAGTATGGTTTTCCGCGCTCCAATCCCGACGGAAGTATTTGCCTTCATGCCCGAAAGGTATGTTTTGTTCATCCGGTGTCGAAAGAGCAGATAGTGGTTACGGCTCCCGTGCCCGACGGCAATCTGTGGAAAGCCTTTCAGGGATTATAATTATAAGGTGTTAAAGGGGGTAGAAGCCTATGCTTCTATATTATTACTCCTTTTGAATCATTGAAATAACTCTTTTGTTGTAATGCTTCGCATGAAATAGATGTAAGGTCCCAAGTGCGTATGGTATAGATAAAAGAAGCGAGGCTTGTCTCAGTGTGAATTATCCAGATAAGTCTCGCTTCTTCTTTTCTTTTATAGCTTTGCAATTTCATCAGGTGTGAGACCTGTTATTTTAGCTATGATTTCAGTTGGAATGCCTTCTGCTTTCATGCCGCGTGCATTTTGGATGTTACTCTGTTTTATGCCTTCTTGCATTCCTTCTTGTCTGCCTTTCTCCATTCCTTTTTCCATGCCTTTTTCCATACCTTCGCGTAAGGCATCGCTTATCAGGGTGTTCTCTACCCGTACAGCATCCCAGAAGTCATCGTACCACCAGAGTTGCGCATCGCTGAAGGCGGATTCTTCGATTTCTGTTACGGCTTTGCTGATTTCCGGATTTTCCAGCAGTTCTTTGGGGGCTTGGCGGGTTTGTTCGTTTATTTCCGTGAGGTAGCGCAGCCAGAGCACCGCCATTTTCTTGCCTTTGAAATTTTGTGGCTTGAATTTGGGAAGCTCCACGAAGATAAACCTCAGTCCTTCGATAATCTTGTCTGTATGCTCCACTTGAACGATTTGATAGTCGTGGTAAGCGTCCGGTACATCCGGTAGGAAAATATCGTTTACCAGGTTGAGTGAATAGACGGGCTGTAGCAGTTCGTATTTGCTTTCCCTTCCTCCCAGCTGGCGCACGTATGCTTTCGAGGCGTTGAAGAGCACGCGTTGCATAAAGGCGGTCGACCAAAGCATCTGCATCTCCACCAAGAATTGCCTGCCCGCTTTGTCTTTGCAGCGCACGTCTACGATGCTGTTTTTCTTCAGCGGTGTCTCCGGCACCAGTTCCGGAGTCAGGTATTCGATTTCCTTTATTTCTTCTTCAGGCTTATCGAAAGGCAGCAATGCGTTGAGCAGGCTGATGACCAGGTCGGGATGTTCGCCGAATACTTTCTTGAAAGTCAGGTCGGCCTTAGGGTCTAAGTATCTCATGGGTGTTGTTTATAGGGTTTGATGCAAAGTTAATAAATCTTTGCCGGTATGGCAATCCTTTGGGGCAGGAATAATTTATATGTGCGGTGCGCATTACCACGTCTATCCGTCCTTTCGAGGTGTGCGCTTCTACGTCTACATAATATCCCGTCAAGGTGAAGATGATGTAAAGCACCTGTTGGTAATACCCTTCGTAATCGGTATTGTCGGTATAAGGCATGGTGGAAAGGAAAGTCTGGAGCTATCATCGGACGCAGGCTACACAAGAAAGCAAAAAGAGGATGCTTCACAGCATCCTCTTTCCTTATTAACACATAGGCATCTTCATTTTATCAAAAGATAGTATGTTGAAATACTAATTTTTGACTTGTTTTATTTATGGGGTTGGGTAATAGTTTAGCCTTTGTTTAGTCCAGTTTCCTTTAATTTTTTCTTGTTTCAATTCTCTCTTACACCCAATGTAGGGCAAATGCCGTGCCAGGTCCGTTGGACTTTCCCAGGATGCTGATAATGAGCCTTGTGCCCGGATTGGGCTTGAAGAGGGATGTGGGGAATGTGTGGAAATCTGTCACAATATTGTGGAATTATTCCACACATATGCGGGCTTCAAGTTCATTCATTATTCATCATGTTATACAGTTTCATTTTGTTGTATAACGTTTTCCGGTCTATGCCCAGCAGTTGTGCCGCCTTGCTTTTGTTGTTTCCGGTACGTTGCAGGGCGTGCAGGATGCGCTGTTTTTCCTGTTCCCCATTGTGCAGGCTGAATGGTGTGTCGTTGGTTTCTGCCGGCGGATTCAGTATGTCTTCCCCCAGTTCCAGTGGAGTGATGAAGTTGCCTTGTGCCAGCAGTGTGGCACGTTTTACTACGTTTTTCAGCTGGCGCAGGTTGCCTGGCCACGGATAGCGTTGGAGTGCTTCGCTTGCCGCCGCGTCAAATCCGGTCAGGTTGCGTTCCAGTTCGCGGTTTGCCTGGTCGAGGAAGAAATTGGCAAAGAGCAGGATGTCTTCCCGGCGTTCTTTCAGGTCGGGCATGCGTAGGGTAAACTCGTTGATGCGGTGGTACAGGTCTTCGCGGAAAGTCCCTTTGGCAATGCCCTCTTTCAGGTTTTCGTTGGTGGCACAGATAAGGCGTACGTCCACTTCGATTTCTTTGGTCGAACCGATGCGGCGGATGCGCCGTTCTTGCAGGGCACGCAGCAACTGTATTTGTACTTCGTAGCTCAGGTTTCCTATTTCGTCCAGAAAGAGTGTGCCTCCGTTTGCTTCTTCGAAAGCACCCGCCTTGTCGGTCAGTGCGCCTGTAAATGAGCCTTTTACGTGTCCGAAAAACTCTGATGCTGCCAGGTCTTTGGGGATTGAGCCGCAATCAATGGCGATAAACGGTTTGCCGTTACGTTTGCTCAGTTCGTGGATGCGGTGTGCCACGTATTCTTTGCCCGTTCCGCTTGCGCCGTTTATCAGCACCGACATTTGCGTGGGAGCTACCAGGCGTACATAGTTGAACAGTTGGTGTGCCGCTTCGCTTTCCCCTTCCAGGAAGTTTTGCGTGACAGGTGGAGCCGTTTTTTCACTTCCCGGGGCGGCAGGCGCTTCCGCATTTTCGACAGCTTCTTTTATTTTCTTCAGCAGTTCGTCGGGTTGTACGGGTTTGGCGATGTAGTCGCTTGCTCCTTGCTTCATGGCCTCTACGGCACTTTGTATTTCCGCATAGCTGGTCATGATGATGAGGGGGGTATGGCAAGACCGGTTCCGCAGCCATGCCAGCAGGTGGATGCCGTCTTGGTCGGGTAGTCTCAGGTCGGACAGAATCAGGTCATACCTGTGTTCGGCAAGCAGCTTCCGTGCCCGTGCATTGGTACTTGCCGTGTCTACTTCGAATCCCTTTTTCGTCAGCCATGTTTTCATCATGGTTGAAAAAACCAAATCATCTTCCACTATCAGTATAGACGATGCCATAGATTATAGTTTGCTTTTTGTGAAAAATAAAGATACCTTGATCTTGTGACAAAGATACTATTTTTTCGGAAAGTGGAGAGTCTTTTGCTTGTTTTTTCGTTACCGGGTTATAGGGTTTGTCATATCGCAAAAGCAAAAATGCCTCGGAAACTCATTTCCAATCATTACATGACAAATTCAAAATACTTTCTGAGTGAAACAGAATTTTAACAAAAATGATGGATGATAGCAATTTTGCGGGATTATGGAGAAATATTTGTAGAAATTTAGACAAGGAATGAAACTAATTCTTTAACTTTGTGATATACGAATTTGTATAAATTAGGAAATATAATATGGTAGTACAACTGAATCAACCGAATATCTATCGTTTTTCTACAGAAGAAGATTTGCTGAGTGACTTAAAGCAAAGTGATCATGCAGCTTTTGAATATCTGTTCAAGCGGTTTTATCCGAGATTGCTAGGATATGCTATACGGTTTGTGCGTGACGAAGAGACTGCGGAAGATATTCTTCAAGAATGTTTTATGACTTTCTGGGAGAGAAGGCAAATGTTGTCTGCGGTATCTCTAGGTTCTCTGCTTTTCCTAATGGTTCGTAATGCTTGTTTGAATTATCTGAAACATACAGCGTTGGTGCATCATGTTTCTATTGACTATCTGAACATATTGGATGGCGAAGAAAGATTATATTCTGCCGACCTGATGTTGAGTGCCGACGAGCCTATATTATATGAAGACTTGAAAGTTCAGATAGATAAAGCCTTGTCACAATTGTCCCCCCGTTCTCGGGAAATATTTTTGCTTAGCCGTTTTAAAGGGTTGAAAAATCGGGAGATAGCTGAAATGTTGGGCATATCTACAACAGCGGTAGAGAAGCATATCTCCAAGTCTCTTAAGGTTATTTCTGATTATTTGAAGGACAACACGTCTTACAGTCACTACCTTATTATTATGTCTTTTTTGCTTTTCAAGTAGAGCCTGTTTTTAAGAAAGCAATAAGTCCATCCGCTGTAAGATTATTAATCTTCAGGCTGCAAGATTATTAATCTTACAAGCGGAAGATTATTAATCTTATACCAGACGAAGTTATCTGCGTTGGGAGAAGAAGATAATAACGACAACCTTTTAAATCATCTGAGTCTGACAAAGTACAGTTTAGTAATGCGCGGTGAACGGAACGGAGACAGCATACAGGAATTGTGACATCAACAAAATGCACAAATGCATACCGCTCATAGTATAAGTACACGATAAATTCAAAACAATTTCTGATGTACTGATTCAAAAAAATTTTTGAGAAAAATGCATTGGGGGGTTGGGTAATTATCTTTCAGATTGTTCTATCTATAGAAAACGAATTTTATGGATAGACTTTCTTATATACGTAACTTGGCTTTTTTGTATTTCGAGGGGAAAATTCCGAGGGATGCAGAAAGTGTTTTGTTTGATTTCATCAATGAAAATTCCCGTCATTTCACGTTGTTTCGGAAATGGGAACGTGAGTGGTTGAATTCAGGGCAGACAAATGCCGATGTGGAGAGACAATGGAAGCGTCTTCATACACGGATGCTTGCCAATGAGGCCGCAATGCCTATGTTTCCGAAACATCGGTTCACTTTCCGGCGTATGTTTTCTTTTGTTGCTGTAGTATTGGTATTGGTTTGTTTATCAGTAGCCATACTTTACCGCAATGTCCATACCGGAATGGAAGTATCTTATTTTGTGAATGAGACTCCCTTGGGCGATAAGACAAGGCTTCTTTTGGCAGACGGTTCTTCGGTCTGGTTGAACAGTGGGTCTACCTTGAAGTATTCTACCGGCTTCAATGCGAAAAACCGTGTGGTCGTGCTGGATGGGGAAGGATATTTCGAAGTGAAACAAAACGGAGGTGTTCCGTTTACAGTCCATACACATGGGTATGACGTCGTGGTGAAAGGTACTAAATTCAATGTGTCGGCATACGAGGAGGACCCTTTTATTTCTACTACATTGATAGAAGGAAAAGTAACAGTGAATTATAAGGACGAATCAGTCGATATGCAACCAGGCGAGGAGATGAAGCTGATAAAGAGTACTGGAGAATTGCAACATTCGCGGGTTAATGCCGCTCAGTCGAATGCCTGGACGAACAATCAGCTGGTAGATGATAACATAACTTTCCAGGAATTGATGATGCGGCTTTCCCGCCGTTTCGATGTCCGGATTTATGTAGATGATGAGGTCTTGAGTCATCAGACGTTTAGTGTTTCCTTACGTAATGAAGAAACATTGGAGCAAGTGTTTGATGCTCTTCAAAAGATTATTCCCTTTTCGGTAAAGAAAGAAAATCAGAGTTATCATATAACATCAATTAATCATTAAAATTTTAAACTATGAACAACCGAAAATGTTTTCTCAGGCTGTTCCTGTGCCTTTCATTCGGCTGGGGTGTTTTGGCATTGAATGCTCAGACCGTGAGCAAGAGCTTCAATGACACGCCGCTGAAGACCGTATTGAAAGAGGTGGAAAGCCAGACGGGATTGTCTGTTGTTTACAAGACAGACGAAGTGGATGTGAACCGGAAAGTGAATGCATCATTCCAGAACTCTTCTTTGGATGAAGTAATGTCGAAAATCCTGGGACCGCAATTAACGTGGATTGTACAGGACAAGATGATTATTATTTCAAAGAAGCAGGTTAAGGAAATATCTAAAAGCGACAAAAGCCTTACTGTATCGGGGGTGGTGACCGATGAGACCGGCATTCCCGTTATCGGTGCCAGTGTATTGGTGAGGGGAAGTTCGAACGGAAGCATTACCGATATGGACGGTAATTTCTCTATTGCCGATGTGCCTCAAGATGCGATGATAGATATTTCGTACATTGGTTACAAGACACTGGCGTTCAAGGCTACAGACAAAGCGTTGGCGAATGTTGTATTGAAAGAAGATACCGAAGTATTGGAAGAAGTGGTGGTTGTAGGATATGGTACGGCGAAGAAGGCGAACTTGTCGGGTTCCGTAGCGCAGATTTCGTCCAAGGAGATAGAGCACCGCATCAGCGCCAATACGGGGTCTGCCTTGCAAGGGCTTATCCCCAACTTCAATGTGTCGTTCAGCGACGGTGCGATTAACAAGAAAGCCTCGTTCAATGTGCGTGGAGAAGGTTCTATCAACGGAGGCGAACCGCTGGTGCTGATTGATGGTGTAGAAGGGGATATGAACTACATCAACCCGAAGGACATCGCTTCGGTTACGGTTCTGAAGGATGCTTCTTCGGCTGCCATTTACGGAGCACGCGCCGCATTTGGTGTGGTATTGGTTACGACCAAGAATCCCGAGAAAGGGAAGATACAGGTGAACTACTCCAATCATTTTGCATGGAGCAATCCGACCATTAATACCGACAATTTCATTACAGACGGGTTGGAATGGGCACGGTTGAGTGATAAGCTGAGCCTGATGGAAAACACGAGTACCTATTTAGGCTATACCGAAGAAGATTATGCTTATATGGAGGCGCGTAAGAAAGACCCGTCGCTTTCCAGTGTGCTGATAAAGACCATAGATGGTGTAGAACGGTATGTGCATTACGGTAATACGGACTGGTGGAATTATATTTTCCGCAGCAACCAGCCTTCGATGGAACATAACCTGAACATCTCCGGAGGCTCCGACCGCGTACGCTATTATTTGTCGGGACGATTCTATTCGCGCGACGGTATCTACCGCATCAATCCCGACAAGATGAAAAGCTACACGTTGCGTTCGAAGGTGGATTTTCAGATATTGGACAACTTAAAGTTTACCAACTCTACCAATATTTATATGAGCGATTACGATTATCCGGTGACCAACGCCCGCGATATGAGCGGAAACAATAACGATGAAGACTGGCGGAAATACACTTACCATGCTTCGCCGTTGTATTTGCCTCACAATCCTGACGGAAGCATTATGATAAACAGTCCGTATGCACCGGGGCGTGATATTGCCGACGGTACTTTCGCAGATTTGACTTACGGAAAGAGCCACGGAACGGATTCGGAATATGACCTGATGAATACATTCAGTATACAATACACTCCTATTAAGGGACTGGACTTGAACGCTGATTATACATTCCGTAAGGAAAGTCCGTTCTCACGCCAGTTGCGTGTATCTACTCCTCATACGAACCAGCCGGGTGGAGAGGGAGTGACCGACTATAAGCCCAATACAGAATTGTACAAGGAAAGACACTGGCATTCGCAATATCAGGCCATCAATGCATTTGCTACTTATAGCCATACTTTCAATGATAAGCATAACCTGAAAGCAATGGTCGGGTTTAATCAGGAGTGGAGACACTGGGAACGTACAGTAGCTATGCGCAGCGGACCCATTTCGGAGGATTTAGGTTCATTTAATTTGGCGACCGGCGAGAATATCGAGCTGCTGGGTTCGAAAGCAGAATGGGCCATCCGTGCCGCTTTCTATCGGTTCAATTACGATTATAAAGGGAAGTATTTGATTGAGTTCAACGGACGTTTTGATTTGTCGTCCAAGTTTCCTCATGATAATCGTCTGGGTATATTCCCCTCTGGTTCAGTTGCTTGGAGAGTAAGCGAAGAGAAGTTCTTCGAACCTTTGCGTTCGTGGATGGACAATCTGAAACTGCGTTTGTCATTCGGTACATTGGGCAACCAGAATGTAGGCGAGTACGATTATATCGCTAAAATGAAAGTGAGCCAAGGAAATTATATTGTAAATGGGGCAAACTTGAGTTACTTGAGTACTCCCGATGCTATCTCTTCTAATTTTACTTGGGAAAAATCCCAAACCATTAATGCCGGTATTGACTTGTCCTTCTTCAACAGCCGTCTTTCGGCTTCGTTCGACTGGTATCAGCGTGACACACGCGATATGTTGACGCAAGGCAAGGAGCTTCCTGCCGTGTTCGGTACGGAAGAACCGCAAGAAAATGCTGCCGACTTGCGTACCAGAGGTTTTGAGTTGTCGGTAAACTGGAGAGACCGCTTTACCTTATGGGATGCTCCTTTCGAATATAATATCGGGGTAAACCTTGCAGATAACCGTACGGTTATTACCCGGTTCGACAATCCGAGCGGGAACATTGATGATTTCTATGTAGGAAAAGAACTGGGAGAAGTATGGGGATATACGATTGAAGGTTTCTTCCAGACCGATGACGAATATCTGACTCATGCCGACCAGCTGCTGGTGAACCAGCGCATACGCAACTATTATCTGGTAAACCATCCTGTAGCGGGCGACTTGAAGTTCAAGGACATTGATGAAGACGGTTCAATCACTCCGGGAAAACAGACATTGAGCGACCACGGCGATTTGCGTCGGATTGGAAATACCACACCAAGATATTCCTTGGGTGTCAACTTAGGGTTCAATTATCGGGGCATCGATTTCTCCGCATTCTTCCAGGGTGTATTAAAACAAGACTGGTGGCCGGGTGATGACAACGGTTATTTCTGGGGGCCTTTCACCCGACAGTACCTGAACTTCTATCCGAAAAGCATCGAATCCATGTCATGGACGCCGGATAATCCGGATGCTTATTTCCCGCGTCTGGCTGTTTATGCAGCCAATGAAGGCGGCGATTACGAAGGCTCACAATTAAGAGTTGTTTCGGATAAATATCTTCAGAATGCAGCATACGTGCGTTTGAAAAACATTACTCTTGGATATACCTTGCCCGAACGGATTTGCCAGAAGCTGAAGATTATCAGAAGCATCCGCATGTATGTGTCCGGTGAGAATATCCTGACATTCTCTCCGCTGTACAAGAATAATCCAGACCGTACTGTTGACCCTGAACAATTGGGTAATGGCAATGCTTATCCTTTCAGCAAGACATTTGCCTTTGGTTTTGACATTAAATTCTAAAGAATATCAGTTATGAAAAAGAAATATAGTACAATCAAATTGGTTTCCCTTTTTGTGGGAAGCATATTGACGGTTTCCTGTAACGATTCCTTTCTGGACCGTTATCCCATTGCGGAAATCTCGCCGGAAAATTCATTTAAGACGGCAGATGACCTGAGACTGTACACAAACGGTTTTTATGAACAGCTTCCTTCTATCCGTAACATTATCGATGCAGACCTGAAGACGGATAATGTGCTGTATTCCAGCATACCGGAAGAGCAGCGCAGCCACGAACGGATTCTTCCTTCCGAAACAGGAAGCGGAGGCTGGGATTGGGAAGATCTGCGTGAAATAAACTTGTTTTTCGACAATTACCAGCGCTGTACCGATGAAGCGGGGCGTGATAAGTATGAAGGAGTAGCCCGGTTCTTCCGTGCGTGGTTCTATTTCGACAAAGTAAAACGCTTCGGCGACGTGCCTTGGTATGAAACGGTTATTCAGACCGGTGACACCGATTTATTGTATAAAGCGCGTGATAGCCGTGAATTTGTTGTAAGCAAGATTATACAGGATTTGGAGATAGCCGTAGACAAGTTGGGGGACGAACGTGCTTCTGATCAGGTAACCCGCTGGACGGCATTGGCCCTTCTCTCCCGTGTTTGTTTGTATGAAGGTACTTTCCGTAAATATCATACAGAGTTGGGTATACAAGGAAGTGATACATTGCTACAGAAAGCTTACGAAGCTGCAGGAAGAGTGATGGACGAATCAGGCTATACCTTGTATAGTACAGGCAATCCGGATACGGACTATCGGGATTTGTTCGCTTCTACATTAAAAGAGGATGAAGTGATTTTAGGACGCCGTTATTCGTTGACTTTGAACCAGATGCATAATGTGAACTATTACTTGACATCACGTACCCAACGTGACATCGGCCTGACAAAAGACTTGGTAGACTCCTACCTCCAACTGAACGGAATGCCTTTTACAAGCAAGACAGGATATGCCACAATGGAATTCTACGATGAAATGCAGAGCCGTGACCGCCGTTTGGCGCAGACAATCCGTTCCTTGGGGTATCAACGTATAGGCGGAACAGCGACCTTGCTTCCTGATTTTGCAGCTACGATGACAGGTTATCAGCTATGTAAGTTCTTGTCTGACGAAACGCAAGACGGTGACGGAGCTTCGTATCAGGATGTTGCGTTTATCCGTTATGCTGAAGTCTTGTTGAACTATGCGGAAGCAAAAGCTGAACTGGGCATTATTACGCAAGATGATATAGACCGTACTATCCGGCTGATACGCAGTCGGGTCAGTATGCCTAATTTAGATATGACATCCGCTAATCAGTCGCCCGATGCGGTATTGGCAGCCTTGTATCCGAATGTATCGGGAAGCAACCAAGGAATCATATTGGAAATCAGAAGAGAACGGCGGATTGAGTTGGTAATGGAAGGTTTCCGTTGGGATGACCTCGTGAGGTGGAAAGCCGGCAAATTGCTGGAACCTCATTTTATCGGTATGTATTTCCCGTCATTAGGCGAGTTTGACTTGGATGGAGACGGTGCACCTGATTTGATGTTGTACACGGGTACTGCCCCTTCGACTACCGCTGCGCAAAGTGTGGAAATCGGAGGTGTGCTTCAGCTTACGGAAGGTGACCACGGCAATTTAATCGGTTTTAAGGATAATACAAAACAATTCGATGAATCGCGTGATTATCTGTATCCTCTGCCAACAGGCGACTTATTGTTGAACGAGAATTTGGAACAGAACCCGAATTGGGACAAATAAAGGAGGAACGCAATGATAAAGGCTTTTAAGTTTTTCATGCTCGTATCTGTCATGTCCTTCTATGCCTGTGGCTCCGATTCGATAGAAGGAGGTGCGGCATCTGCATCCATAGCGGTTGAGGCTTCTGCCAATGAGGTCGGTTATGGAGAAGGCGTGACATTTACGCTCCAGAATGTGACGGAATCAGATGTAGCTTCTGTCTGTTGGGATTTCGGTGACGGTGAAACATCTGATGCATTTGCTCCGTCACATGCTTATCGTATACCTGATGATTATACGGTAGTGGCTTCAGTAACCTTGTCTACTGGAGAGGTGAAAGAATATAAGACTTTGGTAAAGGTTTTTGCCGAAGAAATAAATTCGACAGTCCGTCTTTCTATTCCTGAATCTTTGACAGACAGACATTATCAGGTATGTGCACACCGTGGGTATTGGAAGGAAGCTCCGGAAAATTCGGTTTCCGCTATCGAGAAGGCTATACAGAACGGCATTGATTTCATCGAGATTGATGTGCGGATGACGGAAGACAATGAGCTTGTGTTGATGCACAACGCCACGATAGATGAAACCACTAATGGAACAGGTAAGGTTTCTGACTTGACATTCGAAGAGATAAAGTCTTACTATTTGTATTTTGACGGTCGACAGACAATGGAACATGTGCCTTCATTGGCAGAGGCGCTGATGGCGGCAAGAGGGAAGATATATGTGGATATTGATATGAAGATCTCGGATTACCGTTCCGTTTACAATATAGTGAAACAATGCGGTATGCTGTCTCAATGTATGTTTACCGTTTACGAGTTGCAGGATGCGTCCAATTTGTTGAACATTGACAAGACGGTGAATGTGTTTCCGGTTGTTTACACAATGGATGACTTAGACGGCTTTATGTCTTTAGTTGATAAACTTGCTATCGTTCAATTCAATTCGGAGGCTTGGAAAAACGATATTTTGGAGAAAGCATATAGTAACGGGATAGCCGGATTCATGAATGTCTATGTCAATGACGATGATACTCCATATACGGACAACTATCAGAAAGTAAACAGGTTTGTCAGTTTGGGAGGAACTGTTGCACAGACGGATTTTCCTGTCGAGTTAAAAAAATTTCTTGACAACTTAAAAAGAGATTAACAGCGTATGAAAAAACTAATATGGATGGCAGCGGCGTTTGTATTGATAACCGCCTGCCAAGATGATGATAAAGTGAATACTAAGCCGGTGGCTGCATTCAAGGCTACGGCTACTACAGTGGAAGTGAAACAAAGCATTTCGTTTACCAATCTGTCGTTTGACGAAGACGGTCAGATAAGCCGCTGGCAATGGGATTTCGGAAACGGAACAACATCGGAAGAAGAGAATCCTACCATTTCCTATAGTGAGCCAGGTGATTACAAGGTGGTGTTGACTGTATGGGACAATCAGGGGCAGCAGAATGCAAATTCCTTTGATAAGACCATTGCTGTCAAGGAAAAATCATTATCAGATGAGGAACCGGAACTGATATGGGAATATGCTACCACTACGGGATTCCAGGATGCTTCTTTGGCAGTCGATAATCAAGGGAACATCATTTTCGGTTGCGATGCCAATAACAGCCGCGGTGATTATAACATTGCGGTGCTGAATAATAACGGCGAAGAACAATGGACTTATAAGGCGGGTGATGTGGTAAGAAGTACGCCGGCTGTTGCTGATGACGGAACGTTCTACATCGGCAGTTATGATGATAATTTGTATGCGTTCAAAGCGGAGTCTTCAACCATTTTGGGTACATACGATACGAATGACAATGTGAAATATACTTCTCCGGCTGTGGATATGGACGGAACTGTATATTATGGAGGTGACAATCAAAAGTTATGTGCTCTTTCAGCTGTTTCGATGAGTGAATTGTGGAGTGCGGATTGCGGCGGTGACATACAGTCTCCGGTGGTTATCGGTGACGATGCCGTATATGTCTGCAACAACAGTGGCAAGATGCTGGCTTTCGCCAAGGCAGATGGTTCTAAACTTTGGGAAATAGAATATGGAGCGTCTTGTACGGCTGCACCGGCTTTGGGCGAAGACGGAACGATTTATATGTGCGGCAACACGTCTGACGGAGGCATCGTCATGGCTGTAAATGCTGCCGACGGAACTGTCAAATGGCAGTCGCCAAGTGTATCGAAATACGACAATAGCGGAATTGCGCTTGACTTGAGCGGGCGTCTGTATGTCGGTGATAGTGACGGCGTGATGACTTGCTACAGCCAATCGAACGGAGATATGGTTTGGACATTCCGCAGCCAGGGAAGGATTCGTTGTACACCTGCCATAACCGATAACGGAAATATCTGTTTCGGAGACGGTGCCGGCTATTTCTACATCTTGAATGAAGAAGGCAAGCAAGTATATAAGGAAGTCAAGCTGGGCAATGAGATTTATTCATCGCCGGCAATAGGCAGTGACGGTACGGTTTATATTTGTGTGAATGTCGAGACAAACCAGCAGCCGGGCAGATTGTGCGCATTCCGGACAACCGCTACCGGGGCAATGAAAGGCTGGTCAATGCGGGGAGGTAACAGTTTGAGAAACGGTCGTCGTTCAAATTAAAAAGGTTTTCAATATGAGGTATTTTATATATATGGTATGTGTCTGCTTGTTGACATTGTCATCTTGCGGACCGAAAGAGAAGAATAATTCAATTGCTGAGAAACCAGTCATTGAAAAGAAGAGTGTATCTGTTACTGAAAATTTAGCGTCCGAAGGAATCTTAGTGGTTTCACATCGTGGTGATTGGCGCAACACTCCTGAGAACTCGTTACAGGCTATTCAGAATTGCATAGACATGGGAGTGGATATGGTGGAAATAGATTTGAAAAAGACAAAAGACGGATATTTGGTTTTGATGCACGACAAGACCATCGACCGTACGACAACAGGCAAAGGAAAACCTGAAGACTATACGCTTGCAGAGTTGAGGGAATTCTTCTTGAAAGGAGGGCACGGTCAGAAGACCCGTCACAAAATCCCTACCTTCGAAGAAGTGATGATGCTTTGTAAAGGTAAGATAATGGTGAACGTAGACAAGGGATACGATTACTTTAAGGATGCATACGTCGTATTGGAAAAAACAGCTACGGTAGACCAGTGTGTGATAAAGTCGAATCATCCGTATGAAAAGGTGAAGGCCGAAAATGGGGAAGTCTTGGACAAGATGGTCTTTATGCCGGTGGTAAACTTGCATAAGGAGGGGGCGGAAGCCCTTATCGATGGTTACCTGGAGCATATGAAACCCAAAGCTTTTGAGTTGGTTTTCAATAATGATTCGCCCGAAGTATTGCGTCTCATCAAGAAGGTAAAAGACAGTGGGGCTAAGATATTCATCAATTCTTTGTGGCCTGAACTCTGTGGAGGACACGATGATGACCGTGCGGTGGAATTGGGCGAACCGGAGGAAAGCTGGGGATGGATTATCAATCAGGGAGCCAAGCTTATTCAGACAGACCGTCCGGCTCTTCTCTTGGATTATCTGAGGGATAAGGGGTTGCATCAATAAAGGTTGAATGGAGCTTTTATAATTGTCTGCATGGTTCCGTAAGGCCATGCAGACAATATAAGCCATTCTCAGAAACTGTTTCTCAGTCTCCAAACATTGTGTTAGGTATGATTAAGAATTTAATATTCGATTGGGGTAATGTATTGATAGATGTATCTGTGGAACGCTTTGCCAAGTCCTGCAAAGCGTTCGGGATACAGTTCGCTGATGATGAAGTCGGCAGTGCCCATAAAGCCGGTTTTTTCTTGGAATATGAGAAAGGAAACCTGTCTGATTGTGAATTTAGAAACGAAATACGTGCAAGGGCTTCCGTGATTCTTTCGGATGAGGAAATCGATTCGGTTTGGAATGGAATGTTGGGCAGGATTCCTGTAGAGAAATTGCAACTCCTGTATATGCTGAAGGATACATACAATTTATATCTTTTGAGCAATACTAATTCTATACATTGGAACACGTTTTCCAAGAAAAGTTTCGATTATAGAGGATTAAATGCCGATGATTTTTTTAAGGGAATCTACCTTTCCTATAAGTTGCATACGGCAAAGCCTGATTCGGTTATATTCCATAAAGCCGTTGAGGATGCCGGAATAGATGTGAGGGAGACCTTATTCATTGATGACTCTTTTGCCAATTGCATGACAGCTCGGTCTTTAGGGATGAGCGTCTTGCATTATAAGCCGGGTGATAATTTGGAGAGTTGTATATTAAAAGAATTAGAACAAAAAGAAATGATATGATTTTAAAATCAATAATTGAGTTTTATAAAGTATCCAAGCCGAAACCTTGCGGAGACGGATGGACGCCTGAATCGGAACGGAGGCTGAAGCACCTGCAGTGGTCCACTTTCCTTTCTGCCACGTTAGGGTACGGCATGTATTACGTCTGCCGCCTGAGCCTGAATGTGGTGAAGAAACCCATTGTGGAAGAAGGTATCTTCTCGGAAACCGAACTGGGCATCATCGGATCGGTGCTGTTCTTCACCTATGCAATAGGGAAGTTTACCAACGGATTTTTGGCGGACAGAAGCAATATCAGGCGTTTTATGTCGACAGGTCTGTTGGTGACAGCACTTGTGAACCTGTGTTTGGGCTTTATCCATTCGTTCATTCTGTTTGCTGTGCTTTGGGGAATCAGCGGATGGTTTCAGTCGATGGGAGCTGCTTCGTGCGTGGTGGGTTTGTCGCGTTGGTTTGATGACAAAAAACGTGGTTCGTTCTACGGATTCTGGTCGGCAAGCCACAACATTGGCGAGGCGTTGACCTTTATCATCGTGGCTTCCATTGTGAGTGCGTTTGGTTGGCGTTACGGATTCTGGGGAGCTGGACTGGTGGGCTTGCTGGGAGCTTTAATTGTATGGAACTTTTTCCATGACACGCCACAAAGCAAGGGACTGCCTCCCGTCAGCCAGCCGAAAGAGAAGAAAGAACTGACCGAGGCAGAGGCGGCGGACTACAACAGGGCACAGAAACAGGTCCTGCTGATGCCTGCCATTTGGATATTGGCATTGGCAAGCGCCTTTATGTATATTAGCCGTTATGCCGTAAACAGTTGGGGCGTGTTCTATCTGGAGGCGCAGAAAGGATACGATACGTTGGATGCCAGTTTCATTATCTCCATCGGCTCGGTGTGCGGCATTGTGGGCACGGTCTTATCGGGCTTCGTGTCCGACCGCTTGTTCAAAGGCAAGCGTAATGCACCTGCATTGATATTCGGTTTGTTGAATACCTGTGCCTTGTGTCTGTTCCTGCTGGTTCCCGGTGTGCATTATTGGCTGGACGTGACGGCGATGATATTGTTCGGTCTCAGCATCGGCGTGCTGCTTTGTTTTCTGGGCGGGCTGATGGCGGTCGACATTGCGCCTCGCAACGCATCGGGAGCGGCACTTGGCGTGGTAGGCATAGCCAGCTACGTGGGTGCCGGCATTCAGGACGTGATGAGCGGCATTCTGATAGAGGGCAACAAGGCGGTTGCCGACGGCGTGGAAGTCTATGATTTTACGGCTATCAACTGGTTCTGGATAGGTGCGGCACTGTTGTCAACACTCTGTACTTTGCTGGTTTGGAATGTAAAGCCTGGAGGGGATAAATGACTAACTATCCACATTTAGCTCAATTGGCTGTAGGGGGTATCGCATGCCCGAATGTGTCAACTGATTCATGCGGTCGTTTTCAGGGCGTATGCGATACGCCCCTACAGGCAAATCCGGTCTAAAGGACGTTCATATATATTTTATAAAGTTGGTTTATGAAGAAAGCTATATTTGCATTGCTTGTTGCGTTTAATGCAATAGGGATTGCAGCGCAAGAGACGAGTTGGAAAGACTACTTGCCGGAAGTACACGGAACGTTGAGAGGTAAGTACGAGTACCAGACCGCTACCGGAGAACAGCGTTTTCAGGTACGTACCGCAAGGGTGAGCGTTACGGGGAATGTAACTCCCATCGTGAGCTATAAAGCCGAAATAGACCTTTGCGATGAAGGAGAAATCAAGATGCTGGATGCTTACGCACGGGTTGCCCCGTTGAAAGGGTTTTATGTTACTGTCGGGCAGATGCGTGTGCCGTTTACGATTGACGCGCACCGCTCGCCTCACTTGCAGTATTTTGCTAACCGTTCGTTCATCGCCAAGCAGATGGGCAGCCTGCGTGATGCTGGCGCTACGTTAAAGTATGTGCGTAAAGAAGGGTTCCCCTTTTCGCTGGAAGCAGGTTTGTTCAGCGGTTCGGGGCTGACGGAGCAAAAAGGCTGGCACAAGGCGCTTTCGTATTCGGCGAAATTGGAATTAACCCCTTTCAAGGGGTATAACCTGACATTGAGCACACAGCGCATCCGTCCTACGGACCGGAACATTTATATGTATGACATAGGTACCTATTATAATTGGAATAACTGGCATTTCGAGGTGGAAGCCATGTATAAGGAGTATGCCAATTCCTCGTTTAAGGGTGTATGGGCGGTAGATGCTTTTGTAAATTACGATTGGTTTATCCGGAAAAAGAAAAGTCTGTTCAAAAAGGTCTCTCTCCTTGCCCGCTTCGATTACATGGGCGATAATAGCGACGGAACATTAGACGGGCAAGGCGAGTTCCTGGTTACCGATTATGAACGCAAGCGTATCACCGGAGGTCTGACGTTCAGTTTCGGGAAACCGTTTCAGGCAGACCTCCGCTTAAATTACGAAAAGTATTTTTATGCCGGCCGTTCGCTTGCCTTGGAGTCGGAACAGGATAAGCTGGTGGTGGAAATGATGGTGCGTTTCTGATTCGAGGTATTCTGTACCGTGTATAGAAACGACTGGCTCTTTATAAAAGCAGGGCTTTTTCTACGATGTGGTGCATGTCGTAATATTTATATTCTGCCAGCCGTCCGCCGAAGATAACGTTGGTTTCCTTGTCTGCCAGCTCTTTGTATTTCAAGTAGAGTGCATTGTTCTTCTCGTCATTCACCGGATAATAAGGTTCGCTTCCCTCGGTCCATTCCGAACTGTATTCGCGTGACACGACGGTCTTAGGACATTGGTACACTTCCGCACCGAACATTTCGAAATGCTTGTGCTCGATGACGCGTGTGTAGGGCACTTCCCGTTCGGTGTAGTTCACCACCGCATTGCCCTGGTAATTCGGCGTGTTCAACGTTTCCGTCTCAAACCGCACCGTGCGGTATTCCAGTTTGCCGAATCTATATCCGTAATACTCATCGATGGCACCGGTAAATACAATCTTGTCTGCCAGTGCTTCCAGTTCTTGCCTGTGGGCGAAGAAATCGCAGTCCAGGCGGGTGTCAGTTCCTTTCAGCAGCCGTTCTATCAGCACGTTGTATCCGCCGATGGGGATGCCTTGGTATTTGTCGTTGAAATAGTTGTTGTCGAAAACCATGCGCACCGGTAGGCGTTTGATGATGAATGCTGGCAGGTCGGTGCATTTCCGTCCCCATTGTTTTTCGGTATAGCCTTTGATAAGTGTTTCGTAAATGTCTTTTCCTATCAGCAGTTGTGCCTGTTCTTCCAGGTTGCGCGGTTCGCTTATGCCTTGTTCTTTCATCCGTGCTACCGCCTCTGCCCGTTGTTCTTCCAGTTTTTCCTGAGCTTCGGCAGGTGTTGTCACTCCCCACATCTGGTAAAACGTGTTCATGTTGAAAGGCAGGTTATAAAGTTTACCTTTATAGTTTGCCACGGGCGAATTGGTATAACGGTTGAACTCTACGATGGAGTTGACAAAATCCCAGACCCGCTTGTTCGAGGTGTGAAAGATATGTGCTCCATATTTGTGTACATTGATTCCTTCAGCGTTTTCACAATATAAGTTTCCTCCCAAATGCGGTCGGCGGTCGATGACCAGGCATTTCTTTCCTTCTTGTGTGGCTTTGTAGGCAAATACGGAGCCGAATAATCCGGCGCCTACTATCAAGTAATCGTAACGTTGCATGAATGTAAATGTCTTTTATGGTTTTGCAGGCAAACTTACGAAGAATCTGTGGAATATCCGCCGGATTTCGTCAGATTAACGAAAATGTGGATGATGCGGGATTGGATAAAATGAACGGATATTCAATAAAAAAATCAGAGACTACCTCGTGAAAATCCGAGATAGTCTCTTTGGAGAGCGGAAGACGGGACTCAAACCCGCGACCCTCAGCTTGGAAGGCTAATGCTCTATCGACTGAGCTACTTCCGCAAATCAGTGGGCAAGGATGGATTCGAACCACCGAAGGCGTAAGCCAGCAGATTTACAGTCTGCCCCATTTGGCCACTCTGGTACTTGCCCGTTTATAAAAGCACTCTTTTCATAGAGCGGAAGACGGGACTCAAACCCGCGACCCTCAGCTTGGAAGGCTAATGCTCTATCGACTGAGCTACTTCCGCAAATCAGTGGGCAAAGATGGATTCGAACCACCGAAGGCGTAAGCCAGCAGATTTACAGTCTGCCCCATTTGGCCACTCTGGTATTTGCCCTTTTTTGAGAGGGAATATTTGGCTTATTCCCTCGTTTTCTCAAATGCGTTGCAAAGGTAATGCTATTTTTTTAATTTGCAAGCAAAATCAATCATTTTTATTGCATCGATGGCACATTCATCGCCTTTATTGCCTAATTTTCCACCTGCGCGGTCTTCTGCCTGTTGCATGGTATCGGTTGTAAGCAGGCCGAAGAGTACCGGGATGTCATGGGTTGCATTCAAACAGGTAATACCTTGGGTGGCTCCCATGCATACATAATCGAAATGAGGCGTATCGCCGCGCACTACGCATCCTAGGGCGATAACTGCATCTACTTTGCCGCTTTTGATGAACTGGGAGCATCCGTATGTCAATTCGAAGCTGCCCGGTACGGTTGCGGTCAGGATGTTTTCATCTTTTGCGCCATGTTTTTTTAAAGTAGTTACGGCTCCTTGCAGCAGGGCACCGGTAATGTTAGAGTTCCATTCGGATACAACGATTCCGAAACGCATGTTTGAAGCATCGGGTACGGCATTGGTGTCGTAATCGGAGAGATTGTGGTAAGCTGTTGACATGGCTTTTGAGTTTTTGGGTAGATGGTGAGAATTGGTTTAATGAATATCCGCAAACATGGATTGTTTGCGGATATTCAATTTAGTTTATATAATTTGCGTTGGCCTCATGCTGGTAGGAAGATTCCGCTATGGAATGCTTTTCCCGCCTTTATTTAATAGAAGCGCGTTCGATGTACTTGTCGATATTCATGGCTTGGTAGGAGTTGCCATATTGGGTCTTGATTTCCTTGTAAGCATCTACAGCTTCGGCGTTTTTGCCTTGTTTTTCCAGAATCTGACCTGCCTGTAGCAGATAGATGGGGCTTAAGGTTGTGCTGTTTGCTTTGTGGGCAGCTTTCAGTAGGGTGGCTGCAGCCTTGTCCAGTTGTCCCATCTGTGCATAGCAGTTACCCAAAGTACCGATGATTGCCGGGGCTACCATATAGTCGTCTGCACTGAATTTGTCGAGATAAGTAGTGGCTTCTTCGTATTTGCCTAATTGTGCGTAGCAAAGTCCGGCATAAACATTAGCCAGATTTCCTGCATCTGTTCCGCTGTACTCGTCTGCTATTTTCAGAAAGCCTGCATATCCCAGACTGTCCCCTTTCAAGGCGGACTCGAAATCGTTGTTTCCGAAATATTGTTCGCCTTTAAACAGTGCTTCGGATGCTTTTACCTCGTTGGGCTCGCCGATAAAGTGGGTATAAGCCTGAAATCCGCATACGATTACTACGATAGCTACTACGATACCTATCAACAGGTTCTTGTACTTAAACAGGAATGCTTCGGAAGTGCTTAATGCTTCATCCACATTCAATGGGTCATGAGTTTGATTTTGTTTTGACATCTTTCTTATTGTTTTTTATTATTTTCCTCACAATGCAATTTCGGTCAGCAAAAGTAATTTATTTATAGTTATAAATGAAATTTGCGGGCATGTTTTTTTATCAATCGTCCTTTTATTCGTATTTTTGTGACTTAAAAGTGGATGAATTATGTGGTTAAAACGCATTTCTATATTAAATTACAAGAATCTGGAACAGGTAGAACTGGGATTTTCCCGAAAGTTGAATTGCATAATCGGTAAGAATGGCATGGGTAAAACGAACCTGATGGATGCGGTGTATTATCTTTCGTTCTGCAAAAGTGCTACCAACCCTATTGATTCGCAGAATATTTTTCATGACCGTGACTTTTTTGTGATACAAGGATTTTACGAGAATGGCCTGGGCGAACCGGAAGAGGTGTATTGTGGGTTGAAACGTAGGCAGAAGAAGCAGTTTAAGCGTAACAAGAAGGAATATTCCCGCCTGTCGGATCATATAGGGTTGATTCCTCTGGTTATGGTGTCGCCTGCCGATTCGTGGTTGATAGCAGGAGGGAGCGAGGAAAGGCGCCGGTTTATGGATGTGGTTATTTCTCAGTTCGACCGTGAATACCTGGATGCCCTGATCAGGTATAACAAGGCTTTGCAGCAGCGTAATGCCTTATTGAAATCGGAAATGGAACCGGAAGATGAACTGATGACCTTGTGGGAAGAAGGAATGGCTGCGATGGGAGAAATCGTTTACCGGAAGCGGAAAAGCTTTGTCGATGAATTTGTACCGGTATTCCAGTCGTATTATGCCTATATTTCGCAGGAACGGGAACAGGTAAGTTTGACCTATGAATCGCATGCGGGAGAGGGAGACTTGTTGCAGCTGCTGAAAGAGAGCCGGCAGCGCGACCGTCTTTTGGGGTATTCTACCAAAGGTATGCATAAGGATGATTTGGTTATGAAACTGGGTGATTTCCCCATCAAGCGTGAAGGTTCGCAAGGGCAGAATAAAACCTATCTTATCGCATTGAAACTGGCGCAGTTCGATTTCTTGAAACGGATAGGAAACCATACTGTTCCCATTGTATTGTTGGATGATATATTTGATAAATTGGATGCATCGCGTGTGGAACAGATTGTCAAACTGGTGGCAGGAGACAATTTCGGTCAGATATTTATAACCGATACCAATCGTGAGCATCTGGATAAGATTCTGCGTGAGGTGGGAGAGGATTATAAACTGTTTGAGGTCGTAGACGGATGTGTGTCGGAACGGAAAGGAGAAGATGACGTATGAAACGGAACAATACAGAGCAGGTAGGGGATGTTATCCGGCGTTTGCTCAGGCAGGAAGGTCTGGAGACTCCACTTAATGAATACCGGTTGATAGAGGCATGGAAAGACGTGGTGGGTCCCGTCATTGCGCGTTATACGATGAATCTGTATATCAAGAACCAGGTCTTGTATGTGCATTTGTCGTCGTCGGTCTTGCGGCAGGAGTTGTCAATGAGCCGGACGTTGCTGATACGTAACTTGAATGCTCAAGTCGGTTCGCAGGTAATAGTCAACATTGTCTTCCGGTAGAGGCTACGTTCCCGTTTTCGGTCCATACTTCGTCCATAGGTATGTCGGAGTCTTCTGTCGGAAGTCCTGGCTCGGTCAGTTGGAACTGGAAGCATATACCTATTTTATATACATTCAGTTTGTTGAGCAGACGGTCATAATATCCTTTGCCTCGTCCTAAACGGTTGCCTCTCCGGTCGAAAGATACGCCTGGAATGATGGCAAGGTCGATGGAGGCAGGTGAAGGAAATGCTGTTCCGAGGGGTTCTTGGATGTGGAAGCTACCTGTCTGCAACTGGTCTGCACCTTTATATGTGCGCAATTCAAGTTCGTTGCCCTTTACTACAGGCAGCACAATTACCTTTTGGGAATACCATTTTTCTATGAATGCATGTGTCTGTACTTCATCGGGAAGAGAGTGATAAAGCAAGACGGTTTTAGCCAGTTGGAAGCGCGGATGTGCTTCCAACTGGCTAAACAACCTGGAAGAAAGATTGTGTAATTCTTCTGTCGTATGCTGTTTTTTTTCTTGTGCTATACGGGTTCTGATATCTTTCTTTGACTGCATGTGCTTGATGTGTTGGGTCAATTGGTTGCTTCTTCCGGTGCTTTAGGGAAAGATTCTCCTTTTTCCAATACTTCCAGAGCTTGCAAGACGGTTTTGTCGGTCTTGTTGCTGTATTCAATGTATGCTTCGATGCCCAGAACATTGTATATGATGTTTCCGTACAGGTTTTCGTCGAACAGTTTTTTGGATTTGTACATCAATATATTCCGGCGTTTCAATCCTTTCTTTTCAGCATACGATGCGAATTTTTCCAGCAGGTTCTGGGTTTTCAGGTAGTCGGCCATGCTGTCGGGAGTCGTATACTTCTGGAGCGTGCTTCGGTTCTTGTCTGTATAATCCAGTGTATATCTGATAATCAGTCCCCGTGCAGCGGCCATGCGGAAGTAAGTCGTAATGCCTGTGGTGTCTTGCGGAACGAAGATATCTGGCATAATGCCTCCGCCTCCATAAACAGTCCGTCCCAACCGGGTATGATAGATTTCCTGGGTATTCTGCTTGATGCTGTCTGCCGAGAAAAATTCGCCATGTTCGTAACGGGTAATCAAGTCCATTTCGTATTCTGAATCGTTTCCTTTTACGTATGGCTTTTGGATACAGCGTCCCGAAGGAGTGTAATAGCGGGCAATGGTCAGGCGGATAGCCGAACCGTCGCTGAACTCGATAGGTTGCTGTACAAGCCCTTTGCCAAACGAGCGGCGTCCGATGATGGTACCCCGGTCATTGTCTTGAATGGCTCCGGCAAATATTTCGCTTGCCGATGCCGAGCCTTCGTCCATCAGCACGACAAGCGGAATGCTTTGGCTGCTTCCAGTACCGTTGGATGTGTAGTTTTCGCGTGGGGATTTACGTCCTTCTGTATATACTATCAGGCTGTTTCCAGGCAAGAACTCATTAATCATTTGGATAGCTGATGCCATATATCCTCCGGTGTTTCCACGCAGGTCGATAATCAGTCCTTTGTAGTTGGCACGGTTCAGTTTGGCAAGTGCCACCAGCAGTTCCGGATAAGTGGTTTCTCCGAACTTGTTTACTTTGATATAGCCAAACTGGTCATTGACCATATAGGCGGCATCGATACTTTTTACCGGAATGTCGCCACGGACAACTGTAAAGTGTAGTATTTCTTCTTCACCAGGGCGGTAGACACCCAGTTTGACGGTGCTTCCTTTTTCGCCTTTCAAGCGTCGCATGGCTTCGGTATTGGTTACTATTTCACCCACGAAAGCCGAGTCGTCTACTTCAATGATACGGTCGCCTGCCAGCATACCTACTTTTTCCGAAGGTCCACCGGGGATTACATTGTTCACGTGGATGGTATCGTCTTGGATGGTGAACTGTATGCCTACACCGCTGAAGCTGCCTTTCAGGTCGGAATTGACAGCTTCTAAATCTTTGGCCGGGATGTATGCCGAGTGCGGGTCCAATTCGCCGAGTATTTGAGGCATGGCTTCTTCTACCAGGTCGTACATATTTACAGTGTCTACGTACTGGTCATCTATGATACGCAACAGAGCGTTCAGCTTGTTGGATGAAGTGTTGATGATGCCCAGTTTGTTGCCTGAAAAATGGTTGGCATAAAATGTTCCGATTAAGATTCCTATCACTACACAAAAGGCAAGCAGGAAAGGCATCAGTCGGTTTTTGTTGTTATTTGTCATACGCTTCTTCGTTTAAATAAATCACTTCTATATTTGCACGTTTCAAGAGTTCGATACCATCTTCCAACCGGTATTTTTCGGCATACACTACCCGTTTGATGCCGGCTTGGATAATCAGCTTGGCACATTCGATGCAAGGGGATGCGGTGACATAAAGTGTTGCTCCTTCGCTGCTGTTGTTCGAACGGGCTATTTTGGTGATGGCATTAGCTTCGGCATGCAATACGTACGGTTTGGTCAGTCCGTGTTCGTCTTCGCATACGTTTTCAAATCCGGCAGGTGTCCCGTTGTAGCCATCCGAGATTATCATCTTGTTTTTGACAATCAGTGCCCCTACTTTTCTTCGGTTGCAGTAAGAGTTTTCTGCCCAGATAGTAGCCATGCGCATGTATCGCCTGTCTAATGTTTCTTGTTTGGTGTCGCTTGGTTCCATATATATAATAAGGTGTTATTTTAGTTTCTGAATCCGACGGGGTAAAATTGTATATAGTGGTTCTTGTCTGCATTAAATAGTTTAATGAGTTGTGAATCTCCCCGATAAAAATGTGCGTTGCTGATTTCATCATAGAACGTTTTGTCTCGTCCGCTAGGGGTATGGTTGGGAGTCAGCCTCACCGAAAAACTCCGGTCATTTCCGTCTGCACTCCATGTGCCGGTAAACGTAAACGATTCGCCTTGTCCTGTTACGCTCCCGTCTTCAGCAAATTGGATGATGAACTTGTCCGGGTCTTTGTTGATTTGCTCCAAGTCATCTTTCGAGGTTGTCAAGGTGTAGTTATTGTCATCTTGCCAGTTTGTCGTGTCATACGAACCGCTCCAATGCCATGTCTGTCCGCTGGCAAATATTTCAAACACATCATCTTCCTGGTTGCATCCGCAAAGCAGCGTTGCCATGCACAGCCAGATGTATAATCCGTATTTTCTCATTGTTTTTTCATTTTATGATTCCATTCCGTTTCAGTAAAGCATCGATGGCAGGCTCTTGCCCTCGGAAGCGCTTGTATAGTACCATCGGATGCTCAGTTCCTCCTTTCGACAAGATATTGTCGCGGAACGATTGTGCCACTTCGGTATTGAAAATGCCTTTTTCCTTGAATACAGAAAAAGCATCAGCGTCCAGCACTTCTGCCCATTTATAACTATAATATCCGGCGGCATAGCCTCCCGACATAATGTGCCCGAACTGTACGCTCATGCACGTGCCGGCTATTTGCGGCAAGATTTGTGCGCGTTTCCACGCTTCTTTTTCGTATGCACGGACATCTCCGTCGAATGCGGTATGACGTGTATACCATGCCATATCCAGCAATCCGAAGCTGACTTGACGCAGGCAGGCGTAGGCAACGTTGAAATTGGCTGCGTCTATAATTCGCTTAACCAGTTCTTCGGGCAGTGGTTCATGAGTCTGGTAATGACGTGCAAAGGTATTAAGAAATTCTTTTTCAATGGCAAAATTTTCCATGATTTGCGAGGGAAGTTCTACAAAATCCCAATAAACATTTGTTCCGCTCATGCTTTTGAACCGTGTATTGGCGAATATGCCGTGCAATGCGTGTCCGAATTCATGCAGGAATGTGGTTACTTCCGAGAATGTCAGCAGTGCCGGTTTGTCGGGGGTCGGCTTTGTGAAATTCATCGTGACGGAGACATGTGGACGGCTGTTGGTACCATTGTCGTCTATCCATTGTTCCTTGTAGCTGGTCATCCATGCTCCTGATTTTTTCCCAGCACGTGGATGGAAATCGGTGTAAAGTACGGCCAGAAAACTTCCGTCTTTATCGTATACTTCGTATGCTTTGACGTCCGGATGATATACGGGGATGTCTTTGTTTTCTTTAAAAGTTATGCCATACAGGCGTGTAGCCAATCCGAATACACCGCTTTTCACCTGGCTCAGTTCGAAGTAAGGCCGGAGGGCTTCTTCGTCAAGGTCGAATTTTTCCTTGCGCAGTTTTTCTGAGTAATACGAGAAATCCCAGGGCATCAGTTCGAAGTGTTTTCCTTCGAGGGCATGTGCCAAGGCTGTAACTTCTTCTATTTCTTTATGGGCTGTAGGGGTATAGGCTTCCAGCAGTTGGTCGAGCAGGCGATAAACGTGCTGGCTGTCTTCTGCCATGCGTTTCCTGAGTACATAGTCGGCAAAGTCGGCGAATCCTAGCAGCTGGGCTATCTGCATGCGCAGGTTTACCAACCGTTTGACGATATCAAGGTTGTTTTGCTCATTATCGTGTGTACATTGGGTATTGTAGGCAAGATATAGCTGACGGCGTAATTGGCGGTTGTCGCAATATTTCATAAACGGCACATAGCTGGGTGCTTGCAGCGTAAATATCCATCCGTTTTTCCCTCTTTCTTTTGCTGTATGTGCAGCTGCTTCGACGGCACTTTCGGGAAGCCCTTTCAGGTCTTCTTCTTGGGTCAGTTGCAATTCGTAATTGTTGGTTTCTTTCAAGTGGTTTTGTGAAAAACGAAGAGTAAGGGTACTCAGCTCTGTACTGAGTTTGCGGAAAGTCTCTTTGTCCGTATCCGAGAGGTTGGCACCGTTGCGCACAAATCCATCATACGTTTTTTCCAGTAACCGGTATTCTTCGTGTGTAAGGTTGAGCCGGTCACGTTTTTCATACACATGTTTGATACGTTGGAAAAGCCTTGCGTTCAGATTGATGTCGTTGCTGTGTTCCGACAATTCGGGCATCAGTTTTTCAGCAATGGCTTCCAGGTCATCACTTGTTTCGGCACTCATCAGGTTGAATAGCACCGTGGTGACTCGGTCAAGCAGTTCGCCAGACTGTTCCAATGCTTTTACCGTATTATCGAAGGTAGGTTCTTGTGGATTATCGGTAATGGCTTTGATTTCTTCGTTTTCACGGCGCATACCTTCGCGGATGGCAGGCTCATAGTCGGCGAGCGTGATTCGGTCGAATGGCACGGTAGCGTGCGGTGTATGGTAGGGGGTGAAAAATGGATTTTCCATAAATGTCATTTTGTTTGTTTATTGGTTTGGTTGTAGGCTATAAGTGCATTCATGTCGGGGATTTCCATTTCTCTCCGGCTGAGTGATACCAGGCCTTCTTGTTTTAGTTCATTTAATATTTTCGAGACGTTGATGCGTGTGTCATCTATCAGGTCGGCAAGGTCCTCCATCCGGATATGCAGCCTTTTGAAGCCGTTGGTGGTGGTGCATCGCAGCAACAGGAAATTGATGATTTTGCTTTGTGTGTCGCCGATGTGGGCGTTCCACAGGCGGCGGTAAATGGTTTGTGCCCGGTTGCTAAGCAGATTCATGAAATTCAGCTGGAAGATGGCATATTTGTTCAGTTCTGTCAGAATGTATGATTTGTCGATACTGATGATGTTTGCGGGCGTCAGGGTGTGATATGACGCATTGTATTGCGGATACATTCCGAACAATGAATAAGGTTCTATTACATACGGTGCTTCCAATGTTTCGTAGAGTGTATAATTATGGGTTTGGTCTGCTGATTCTGACTGTATTTTGCCTTGCAAGACAAAAAACAGGCCCTCGCAAGCATTGTTTTGGCGCACGATGCAACTACCTGCGGGAAGCTTTTGAAAATGTAGTTTTACTTTTTCCAGTATGGCTGTAAAGTCTTCTTTACATAGCCCTTGGAACAAGGGAAGTAGCAAAAGCTTATTGTACATACTATTCTCTTCCATCTGTCTTTAACTTTATTAAGTTATAATTTAACATACAAAATTAAGCAATATTCTGATACATAACATGGCTTTTACCTTTTTTATTGTTTCTTACCGTCTGGTAATGCTTGCTGGGGCAGAGGACGGTTTCGGTCAACATAGATGATACCGGTTGGTCATATAACTAGTTTGGCTTGTGCAGGTATATCCTTTTGTCTTTGAAGATATATTCGGAGAGCGATGGAAATATGTTTTCCGGCTGGGTGGTTCTGTCTTTTTTTTGTGAAATTTGGAGGGATATTGCTTGGTATGTATCTTCATTTCGTTTTTTTATGTTATATTTGTGAACAAAAATTAAACTTATGAGGCTATGGGAGTATTTAGTTTGCAAGAATTGGTAAGTGCGTTTATTGTACTGTTTGCGGTAATTGATATCATTGGTGCTGTTCCCATTATTCTGGATTTGAAGCAAAAGGGACGTTCTGTCAATGCGATAGAGGCTACTTTGATATCGGCTGGACTGTTGCTGGCTTTCTTTTTTGCCGGTGACATGATTCTGAAGCTTTTTCAGGTGGATATCGCTTCGTTCGCGGTGGCGGGTGCGTTTGTCATTTTTTTGATGTCGCTCGAAATGATACTGGACATCGAGATATTCAAGAATATCGGTCCTATCAAGGAGGCTACGTTGGTGCCGTTGGTTTTCCCGTTGCTTGCCGGGGCTGGGTCGTTTACTACTTTGTTGTCTTTGCGGGCGGAATATGCAACGGTTAACATTTTATTGGCTTTGTTGCTGAACATGGTATGGGTGTTTATTGTTTTAAAGATGACCGACCGTATCGAACGCATGCTGGGGAAAGGGGGAATTTATATTATCCGTAAGTTTTTCGGCATTATTTTGCTTGCCATTTCTGCCCGGTTGTTTACGGCAAACCTTACATTGCTGATAGAACAGTTCCAGCACGGTGGCTGATACAGGGTAATTTTTCATTCTTAAATTTTTAATTCTTCATTTAAAAGATGCTTGTAACACTTGTTATTTTGGTCCTGTCTGCCGTTTTCTTTGTTTCGGGAAGGGTGCGGTCGGATATAGTAGCGTTGTGTGCGCTGATAGGCTTGCTGGTTTTTCACGTCTTGACTCCAGAAGAGGCTTTGTCGGGTTTTTCTAATTCTGTAGTGATTATGATGGTAGGACTGTTTGTCGTAGGAGGGGCTATCTTCCAGACCGGATTGGCCAAGATGATCAGTTCACGTATTTTGAAGTTGGCAGGTAAAAGCGAGTTGCGTTTGTTTTTGCTGGTCATGCTGGTGACTTCTGCCATCGGGGCTTTTGTAAGCAATACAGGTACTGTAGCTTTGATGCTGCCTATTGTGGTAAGTCTTGCCAACAACGCTGGTATGAATCCGGCACGTTTGTTGATGCCGTTGGCCTTTGCCAGCAGTATGGGAGGTATGATGACGCTGATTGGTACCCCGCCTAATCTGGTGATACAAGACACACTGGTACATGCGGGATTTGAATCCTTGTCGTTCTTTTCGTTCCTCCCGGTAGGGTTGGTTTGTGTGGCAACAGGCATCGTGGTGTTGTTGCCTCTTACGAAATGGTTTCTATCGAAGAAACGTGAAAAAAACAATGGTGAATCTTCCGGAAAGTCTTTGAATGAACTGGTCAGAGAATATGGTTTGGCACATAACCTGTTTCGTTTACGGGTGGATGCAGCTTCGGGTATTGTCGGTCAAACGGTACAGACATTGGATGTGAGACGGCGCTACGGACTGAATATTCTGGAAGTACGTCGGGGAGAAGCTTCACAGCATCGTTTCCTGAAGACAGTTACGCAAAAGTTGGCATCGGCAGATACGGTTATCCAGGCAAATGATGTCTTGTATGTAAATGGGGATATTTCATCCGTAAACCGTTTTGTCGGGGAATGTAGGTTGGAGATGATGGACGGGCACATTACCGAAGAAGCCGTCAATGGCGAACGTTCGTTGGGATTTTATGATATCGGCATTGCAGAAATAGTGTTGATGCCCACTTCCAACATCCTCAATCAGCGGGTAAAAGAAGCAGGTTTCCGTGATAAGTTCAATGTGAATGTGCTGGGGATACGCCGGAAAAAAGAGTATATATTGCAAGACCTTGGCAATGAACGGATGCACAATGGTGATGTGTTGCTTGTGCAGGGCCAATGGCATGATATAGCCCGGTTGACTAAAGAAGATACCGACTGGGTGGTATTGGGACAACCTTTAGCTGAGGCCGCCAAGGTGACGCTCGACTACAAGGCGCCGGTGGCTGCTGTTATTATGCTATTGATGGTGGCGATGATGGTTTTCGACTTTATTCCGGTGGCTCCGGTTACGGCGGTGATGATTGCCGCTATGCTGATGGTGCTTACGGGATGCTTCCGTAATGTAGAGGCTGCCTATAAGACCATTAATTGGGAAACTATCGTATTGTTTGCAGGTATGCTGCCTATGTCGTTGGCATTGGAGAAGACAGGAGCGTCCGATTATATATCCGGTTCTTTGGTGAACGGGTTGGGGGCATACGGACCATTGGTTTTGATGGCAGGCATTTATTTTACCACTTCTTTGATGACCATGTTTATCAGCAATACGGTGACGGCTGTGTTGATGGCTCCTATAGCCTTGCAGAGTGCTATGCAGATTGGGGTAAGCCCGGTGCCTTTTCTCTTTGCCGTAACAGTAGCTGCAAGTATGTGTTTTGCTTCACCTTTCTCTACTCCTCCTAATGCCTTGGTAATGCCTGCCGGACAGTATACGTTTATGGATTATGTCAAGGTAGGTTTGCCATTGCAGATACTTATGGGGGTAGTGATGATAGTTGTATTGCCGCTATTGTTCCCGTTTTAGTCCTGCAGTTTTTTGTGGGTATGGTTAATTCTTTTCAGTCAAGAATTTCCAATAGCGGACAGGCATGTCTTTTTTATGTTTGACAGGGTTAAGGCGTTCGCGGATACAGATGGAGTGAAAGTAGTTTTTCCAAAGTGTCTGGTATAGTCTTTCTTCCCTGTCAAGTAGATTTTCATCAACTTTTCCGGTCACTAAAGCAGGCTGATGGACATTTGTAAAAGCGATTTCGTTCACTTGTATGCCATCGTAATAGTAACCGAAATGCCGGCGTGCGTCATAGATAATCCAGTGTTGGTCGGCAAAACGGTCTTGAAAATGCCTGATGGTTAATGATAGCACATTATACAGAGGTTCTATTATGCCGAAATATGTGCCATCGGCAAGTTTTTGAAAGCGTATGAATTGTAGGATGCGGTGACGTTCACCGCTTACTTTTCTTCCAAGTTGTGTAACAGCTAATGTTACAGGGTTGGTGAAATCGGTAGTAATGGAGTGTTTTGAATCGAATATTTGTTTCATATATTTCATCAAGAGCATAGGAGCCTCGGAGGATTCAGACAACCAACAGTAGGTGATGAGTGCTGTAGCTTGTTTCGATAGTTTTCTACACAAGGCTTTCCATACCCGTTCCGCTTTTTCAGTACAGGTGGTGACGCGGTAAAGTTCATTATAAAATAAAGGAAGAGGCTCTGTTTCATGCAAAAGTTTGTCGGGAAATGTCCGGCGCACGTATGCATCAAACAAAGCCGTAAGCAAGCCTTCGAATGTATGGTCGTAAACGAAGATAATCATTATAATAAAGAAAAATTTTGATTACTTTATATCTTCCAGTACGATGGAATAGCTGGCATCGAAACTCTTGTCAGGTTCCAGGGTCTGCATCCATTCACGGTCTTTAAACTCTCCTTTGTATCCGACAGAATCACAACGTCCGTACCATGGCTCAATGCAGACAAAAGGAACATCGGGATGGGATACAGAAGGCGACCAGATGGCTACCAGTGGGCTGTCGAATTCTACGCTAAGGTAAGGAGTCTTGGATTTGTCTGTCAGTGTGATTTTTTTCAGTTGGCTATTATCAAACATGTAGGTATCACATTGGAAAGTGGCAGGAGTTAGTTCCAGCATTCCATTGTTTAGTGTCAGGCTTTGTCGTTCGTTTGATGTACAGCCTTTTTCTGTTGGCGAGATATATTCTAATATTTTTTTGTCTTTACCGAAGTCGAGAAACCCTTTTTCTTTGGTAACTGTGTCGAAGTCACGGTAATAAAAAGCAGGGTGTGCGCCTATTTGGAAATACATGTTTTCGTTTCCTGTATTTTGAACACTCCACATTACTTCGATGCGATTCCCTTTTAGCCGGTAGCCAATTTCCAGTACAAATGTGAAGGGGTATTTCTTCAGTGTTTCTTCATTGCTTTCCAGACTGTAAATGAGGGCGTTCTCTTCTTCGTATGTCAGCTGGAAATCCATGTCCCGTGCAAATCCATGCTGCCCTAATTCGTATGATTTTCCCTTGTGGCGGTAAGAATTGTTCCATACCCGTCCTACAATAGGGAATAATATAGGCGAATGACGTCCCCAGAACCGAGGATCTGCCTGCCACAAATATTCTGTTTCATTAGCAACGATGCTTACCAGTTCGGCCCCATGATCGGCTACTTGGATACTGATTTTGTCGTTAGATAGTGTTTTCATATTTCCCGTTATTTATGATGTTTGGATTTTTATTCCAAAAATACGAAATTCCTTGTTTGCTCGTGTAATTTATGCAACTTATTTTTGCTATGTATACTTTTTTTACATACATTTGTCTTGGCAAGACAAGAAAAGATATGAATCGTGAAATAGTGATAGTTTTGATAATAAGTTGCCTTTGGGGAGGATTGGCAGGAAGTTGTGTCAGGAAGAAAAAGGTGGAAAATGTAGATTGCTATGCGCCTTTGTTTGCGCAATGGGAAGATACGTTAAGTGATAATCCTGTTTTTGTATGTGAAAAAGTCGATAGTATCTTGCCTTTGCTGAAGGACAGCATTACGTATTATCAAATGCTTACCCTTAAGGCAAAGGCAAAGATGTTTATATCGGAAACAGATTCGGTAGAATGCCTGTTGCGTTTAGCTACGGATTTCTGCAAAAAAACGAATGTGTCCAGTAAGCGGCATTGGATTTTATCGGCAGAAGTCGCAAATATGAAGGGCAACTTGTATGCACGTACGACTGTTTTTGACTCAGCACGAATGGCGTTTCGGAGAGCGTATGATTTTTGCGAGCGTGTGGATGAGCCTTATAAACTGCTGAATGTTGCGTTGAATTTGGCAGATGCATATAGTGGCGAAGGCAGATATGACTGGAGTTCGTATTGGTACAGAAGGGCTTTGGCATTGGCTGATTCGTTGCGCATGCCCGATGAGGAACGTTTCCCGATTTATTATGGGCTTGCTCAAGTCAATATGAATTTGCGGGATTTCGACCGTTGCGACTATTATTTCGATTTGGCAGGAAAATATTTCGCTCAAATGAAACCTTATGAGAAGCATATTTATTTGAATAACCGGGGAAATTCTTATTATTATCGGCAGGACTATCCGAAAGCATTGGATTATTTCCGCCGGTTGTTGGTGTTTGTCAACCAGTATCCGGATATGAAATTTGAACGGAATATGACAATGGTGAATTTAGGAGAGGTTTTTTTGCTGATGAATCAGACGGATTCGGCAACTTATTACCTGAATCAGTGCTATGCTTATTTCAAGGAGATGGAAAACACTTCCGCTCTTTATTATATAGATACCCAGCTGATTGAACTGGCTTTGAAAAGAGGAGATTTGCCTTTGGCAAGGAAACGTTTGCAAGAAGCTGTAAAACCTGATGTTATCGACCCTAATATGTTGCATATACGGAACCGTTACTTGCAGCATTATTTTGAGGAAAGCGGTAATTTCAGGCAAGCATATTATTATTTGAAGGAAAATAACCGAATAGACGATTCTACCCGTAATGAACGCATCCGGATGAGGGTTGCATCTATAGCATTGCGTTATCAGCGCGATAGTACACTGATGAAGAAAGAAATGTTTATTCAACAAAAAGAAAATGAAGTGTTGCGCCTGAACCAATGGCTTTATGGTGGTTCGCTGGTGGTGCTGCTAGCAGGTATGTGCGGCTTTTTTATTTTCTTGCATCGTAAAAAGAAACGTGCCAAAGTAGAAAGCAACTTGCGTACGGCCATCACTTCGTTGCGTTTGGCGAATATTCGCAACCGTATTTCTCCACATTTTATTTTCAACGTGTTGAATCGGGAAGTGAAGGCGAATCGGGTTGCGGAGTCGGATACTAACCTGAACGGGTTGATTAAACTGATACGTCGTAATTTGGAATTGGCAGATAGCCTTTCTGTTACATTACGTGACGAGTTGGATTTTGTGCAGACTTATGTGGAGTTGGAAAGCAAGACTTTGCAGCCCGATTTTGTCTATACCGTCGAAGTGGATCCCCAAATCAATCAGACCAATGTGAAGATACCTGCTATGCTGCTGCAGATTCCAATAGAAAATGCCATCAAACATGGCTTGCGTACAAAGGTGGGGCCAAAGCGGTTAAGCATACATATTTGTCAACACACCGATGAAATAGAAATATTTATCCGTGACAATGGAGGAGGGTATCGTATCGGAAGTGGTGCCTCTGGAACAGGGACCGGTATGAAAGTTATTACCAGGACACTCCAATTGTTGAACGCTTACAATCGTCGTCCGATTGTGATGCATATAAATAATGTAGAGATGGCATCGCATGAAACCGGATGTGAAGTTTATTTTCGGTTGCCAGTAGATTATTCATTTGAATTGAAGAAACAAAAGAAACCCTTTTATGGAACAGATATTTAGAACAGTCATTGTAGACGATGAGGAAAGTGCCATTGATAATTTGTCGTTCGAATTGCAGCGTTATTCTTACGTGTCGGTAGAAGGGACTGCACGAACGGGAAGTCTCGGATTGAAAGTAATAGAAAAGACAAAACCCGATTTGTTGTTCCTGGATGTGGAATTGCCAGATATGACCGGGATGGATGTACTTGCCCGCTTGCGTGACCGGATTACATGGAATATGCGTGTCGTATTTTATACGGCATATAATAAATATGTGATTGACGCATTGCGTAGTGCTGCTTTTGATTTTCTGCAAAAACCGGTTGATTCGAGTGAATTGCAGATGGTTATGTCACGATTATATGAGCAAAATGTGAAAAGTGATGTAGGCAATGTTGCCGCTTTATTAAAAGACAGGCCGTTTATGGTAATGACTCCTACTGGGGACTTGCGTTTTTTGCGTGCATCCGAAATCGGGTATTTCCGTTATTTATCGAACCGTAAGATATGGGAAGCAGCCTTGACCGATGGTACATTCCTGGCGTTGCGTCGGAGTACGACGGCAGAACAGTTATGTGCTTACGATTCGGTTTTCATACAGATTCATCAATCGTATATCATCAATATGCATTACCTGATTATGGTGCAGGATAACCGTTGTATCATGTATCCGCCTTTTAATGCTGCCGAGGAGTTATTAATATCCCGAAAATATAAGAAAATAATGATCGAACGATTTTATCAGCTATAAGTTTTGACCATATAGTGGCTAATTTTGTGCATTTAGCTCACGAAACAGATAGGATAGTTGTAAAATCCCGTTTTTGTGAAATTGTTGGTAATGGCTATTTTTTTATTTTTGTAGAAACATTTAACGATAGAGCATATTTATGAAGGGATTTTTAAACAGAAGAGTTTGGTTGGTGGCAGGTGGTCTTTTATTGGGTATGACGGTGCATGCCCAGTATTTGCGGACATCCTATTTTATGGAAGGTACTAGCTCAAGGTTGGAATTGAATCCAGGATTACAACCAATGAGAGGATATTTTAATATACCGGTTTTAGGGTCATTCAATGTCGGTACGTCTTCCAATGTGTTGGGCATCAACGATATTATCGATGTACTTGATTCGGGAGAAGATATATTTCTAAATGATGACTTGTACAGCCGGTTGAAATCAGACAACCGTCTGAATGTAAACCTCAAAACCGATGTCCTTTCTTTTGGTTGGTATGCGGGGAAGGGCTTCTGGAATGTAAATGTCGGTTTACGTGCTGATGTAGGAGCATCTATTCCCCAGTCTATGTTTGAATACTTGCGTAGGGTAAATAATACAGAAGATATCAATGGTAGCTTCTCGAATATGAACTTCAATTTGAATGCTTATGCCGAAATCGGCTTGGGATATTCCCGTCAGATAACCGAGAAACTTTCTGTGGGTGGACGTGTGAAAGTGCTGTTGGGGATAGCACGTGCCGAAATGGCTGTTGACAATTTCGATATTTATGTGGATGACGCACTGACAAACGGTGATTATACGGAACTGAATCCTTATCAGACGTATGGTAGTGCCACGGTTAATGCACGTGTCTCCACGACAATGAAAGGTGGAGGCTTGAGTTTTGATGAAACTACGGGGCAGATTGATGGGTTCGATATAGACGGAAGCAATTTTGGCATAGCGGGTGCAGGATTCGGTATTGACCTGGGAGCCAGTTACAAGGTATGGGATAACTTGACCGTATCAGCGGCTGTACTTGATTTAGGATTCATTAAATGGAAAGAAGGCGAAACTACAGTAGCTGCACCTGCTAACGGCTCTTTTGAAGTGACAGGCAGCAATTATCAGGATTTTCTGGATGGAGACTTCTTGAGTATGGATCGTTTCAATTTTGTGCAAGACAAAGAGGCTGCAGAAGATACCAAGACTACGTTGGCGTCTACTATCCTGTTGGCAGGTGAGTATGGTTTGCTGGATAATAAGTTGAGTGTTGGTGCTATATATACCGCACGCTTTGCTGAACCTAAGACCTTGAATGAACTGACATTCTCGGCCACCTACCGGCCGAAAAACTGGTTTAATATTGCTACCAGTTATTCTCCGATTCAGGCGGGAGGAAAGTCTTTTGGTCTTGCCTTGAAATTGGGAGCATTGTTCTTAGGTACTGACTATATGTATTTTGGGAATAGCTCGAAAGCGGTAAATGCCTTCATCGGGTTGTCTATTCCATTGGGAAAGAGCAGAGACTAGAAGATTCTTACGTAAGAATGTTTGTTCGTAATGTGTGTAGGGTGAAATGAATATACTTGCTTTGCTGTTGTAATATATATGCGTTGACAACTACAGATATATAAGCGTTATAAAATATATTAAAGAAAGACTCTCTTACAGAGAAGCAGCATATTTTGTCTTGTCTGTCTTTATTTTCAATGCTGCTCGGTAAGAGATGTCTTTCTTGTCTTTTTCAGATTTCCAGTGATTTTAGTTTTGTACCGTCAAGATGATAGAGAGTGATGACTCCATTTTCATAAGTGGCGAATGTGGGTTGATTCCCTCCTTTGGGGAAGGTTATAGAACCAGTATTGCATATTGTTATGCCATTTTGTTTTTCCAGTCGCCACAGATGGGTGTGCCCGTAGAACAAAGCATCATATTTCCCTTTAGGCAAACGGTTTTCATTGTATAGATGTCCGTGTGTCAGAAGCAGGAATTTTCCGTTGTCTGCTACTAAGGCATAGTCGGAAAGTATCGGAAAATCAAGTAGCATTTGGTCTACTTCCGAATCACAATTGCCTCGGACGGCAATGATTGACCCCGAAAAATGATTGAGGCATTCAGCAATGCCTTTAGGGTCCAGCCCTTCGGGAATCCTGTTGCGTGGACCATAGTTCAGTATGTCACCTAAGATGCAAAGTACGTCGCATTGGTTTGCGTCATAGAATTTCATTACTTGTTGCAGGCAGGGCAAAGAGCCGTGGATGTCGGATACGATTACATATTTCATAAAGTTGGTGTTAATAGTTTGTTATTCGCCTGCAAAAATAGAAAGAATTGGAGAATATTTCTCATTCTCTGGTGAATCCTTCATTCGATTCAAAAAAAATCAATCTGTCTCTCTGTCCGTCAACATACGCTCCTGGTGTTTTATTGGTAGACTGTTGTTACTTTTTTTTTACAGCATAAGTCTGCTTTTCGTCCGTTTGGACTTCTTTTTTGTGTATATAGTGATAAAAGCTGGAAATGAAGGTTTGTATAATATCTTGAATCTCTCTATATTTATAAAAATTATAAAAAGAGAAAGATATGATGAGCAGAAAATTTTTGTTTTTGGCAGTGTTTTCTATCCTAGGCTTATCGGCGTTTTCTCAAATGTCGGCCGATCGGATTTATTTCGGTGTAAAAGGAGGAATGGGGCTTTCGTGGGCTAAGTATTCCGAGTTGAAAAATCGTGACCCGAAAATGCTATTTGGTGGTGTAGGAGGGGTTTTTGCTGAATTTGAGTTCGGTGAGAACCGTTTGTTTTCTATCCGTCCAGAAGTGGACTGGCTTTCGCGAGGGACTAAAATCAGCGACAGTGATTTGGATTATAAATTGAAGGCGAAATATGTAGACGTGCGTCTGCCTTTGATTTTTAATTTTGGTGATTATCAAAGCGTACGTCCGTATGTGTATGTGGCTCCGGTTGTCGGCTTTGTGCGTGGCGGTGATATATCGCTCACCGAACATGGTATGGATTATAAAGTGGATGTTTCTGAAGCCAATATGGCAAACACTTATTTTGCCGGTGCAGTAGGAGCCGGAGTGAAAATACCCATTCATTTGAACGGAGGCAAACGTTTGCAGTTTGCTTTGGAAGCCAATTATCAGTATGGGTTTACCGATACCTACAGTGATATGGAAAAGAGTGGAGAGGCTATTGCTGTTAATCGTTTCTGGTATGACATCCGTGGTAACCGGAAATTGCAGGGACTTGAGATAACCGCTTCGCTTTCTGTGCCGTTGAGTATCTTTAAACGGACACCTAAAAAGAAAGTCGTAGAACCTGTATATGTACCCGAACCGGTAGTAGTGGAAGAAAAACCGGTGGTGGAAGAAAAGCCTTGCTATACATTGGAGGAAATTATGGAATTGCTGGGTAAGGGCGAGTCTATTACAGGTAAGACCATTTGTGCGATAGACATCATTAATTTTGAATTTGATAAGAGTACCATCAAGAAAGAGTCGTATCCGTATCTTGACAAAATTGTGCGCTTGATGAAGAATACGCCGATTCATGTGGTTGTAAGAGGGCATACGGACAATGTTGGTGATGCCGATTACAATATGGAACTTTCGAAAAAACGTGCGGAGGCCGTTTACAATTATTTGTTGAAAGCGGGTGTAGAACCCAGTCATTTGTCGTATGAATATTACGGAATGACGCGTCCTATTTCGACCAATGATACTCCGGAAGGTCGTTTGATGAACCGTCGTGTAGAATTTGAAATTACCGAATAATAAGTTAAGGAGGAAAGATTATGAAAAAGAAAAATGCAATAATAAATAGCTTTGCGTTTTTATTGCTGGCTGTATTGATGTCTGCGTGTAATAAAGACGGCATTGAAACCATTGTGATAGAAGACGGACAGCCGAGCGTGGCACAAATGCTGATTGGTCGTTGGAATCCCACAGGAGGTGAAATGGCAAATCCCAGTACGGGGGAAGTGACAGAAGATATAAATATAAGTGATGTTCCATGGCTGGATTTTGGAGAAAACGGAATAGGTTCATGGGGTAATGGAGGAAGCGGAACCGGTGGAAGTGCCGGAGAAAGCTTCGATTGGAATGCAGATGAGGGGAGTGGACCCATTATCGGCGGTGGAAGCGGTTATGACGGTGAAGGTCCTTCTGTTACTTTGGGAGGCGAACGTTGGTATATCTTCCAGCTTACCGAGCGTATCTTGATCATTTACCGATTTTATGGCGATTATATTATCATTTATTATTATTATCGTGTAGGTGATTATAATGAGCCGGAACCTGAACCGACACCGGAACCGGGAAACGATTGTCCATATCAGCCGCAGTTCTCTGACAATCAACGTATCGTACGGATAGAAGAAACAGGTAATGTCGCAGGGTATCGATTTGAAAATGTTTATCTTTATGAATATGATGATTTGGGACGCATATCTTCTTTTTCTTATGGAGTGAATGAAAATGAATTATATTGGACTTGGAATTATCAATATGATGCGGAGAAAGTTTCTGTAGCTCTTAATGATGCTTCGGATTGGTGTTTTGAAGGTTATTTCAATGAAGATGGTTATATTACACGGACACGTAATGTGTTGGATGATGAAGATTTCGTGTGGTATGATTATAACGATGAGGGTTATCTTATAGGTGGTAAAACGATGGATGATTATATAGATGTGGAATATGATAATAATTGGAATCCTCTTTCTATTCATTATCCTAATGGAATGATTTGGCAGTATACCTATACGCGTGATGATATAAATTCGTATAGTGTGGATTTGAATAAGGTCGTATGTTCTTCCGGCTTCCAATTGGATGCAACACAAACCGATTTCAATGGTTTTTTTGCACAATTTGATTTCTTGGGACATCGTGCTCCATGTTTAGTTGCAACAGAAAACACGTATGGAACTGCTTCAGGAATGGGGGATGTATCTGAATTTAACTATGAGATGGCAAATGGTCGTATAGACCAAATAACTCGTTATCGAGGAAATTATATTTATACGTATAAAATTATTTATGCGAATTAGTTCTCTCTTTCATACATAGATTGTAGTTAATCCAAGGGAAGCGAGGTTGTTTGATAAGCAGCCTCGCTTTAGCTTTCTTATTCATTCTCCTCTTTCAGATCTTGCAGCTGCTGTTTTATATCATCTACAAAATCATTTGCCTGTTCCATAATATCATCGAACTGCTTTTTCAGTTCCTCATGATTGAACTCGGCAGCTTTGTCCGACATCTCTTCTGAGAATTTTTCCAGTTCTTTCCGTTGGTCTTCGGTCATGTTTTCCAGTACTTTTTTGCCTTTTTCATTGATGCTGCGGTATTCTTCGCCTACCCGTTTCCAGTCTTCTTCCGTATAGGTAGATGCATTTTTGAGAGTTTCTTCGGTCAGGTTTTTCATGTCGTTCACGTAATCTTGGGCACTGTAGCTGGTGCATGCGGTGAGGCATATACCGGCAAAGCCGATGGCAAGGGCAAGGTGAGATAGTTTTTTCATAAATAGAAGTTTTTTGATGTGAGTAAATACAAAGGTAAACAAATTCTTGAAATCTGGCGGATATTTTCTTTATTTTTGCAACAGATTCAGAAACCAAAATTGATACCCATGAAAAAACAGATTCTTATGTATGCATTGCTGGTGCTGTGCCTTTCGGTGTCGGCATCTTCCGGAAAACAATTGTTCAATAATGGCTGGCGTTTCCGTTTAGGTGATATCGCAGAAGCAAAAAACGAAGTATTTGATGACGGAGTGTGGAGGGAACTGACGCTTCCGCACGACTGGAGCATCGAAGGACGTTTTGACAAGGATGCACCAGCCGGTAATGATGGAGGCTATTTACCTGCCGGCATCGGATGGTACCGCAAGACGTTTGAACTACCCAAGGCTATTGAGGGCAGGAAATACCAACTTTATTTCGAAGGAATCTATATGAACTCGGAGGTCTATGTCAACGGGCAGCGTGCAGGTGGGCATCCGTATGGCTATTCTTCGTTTTTTGTAGATATTACATCGTATGTGAAAACGGGAAAGAATACGGTGGCGGTCAGAGTTGATAATTCGCAGCAGAAGAATTGCCGTTGGTATACAGGTTCGGGAATTTACCGTAATGTGTGGCTGGTTGAAAGTGAACTGGTGCACATCGCAAATTGGGGTATCCAGGTAACAACTCCCGATTTGCATACAGCAGTCATTAAGACTGACATAGAGAACGAAACGGATGAAAAGAGGACAGTTGAAGTAAAAACAGAAGTATCCGGACAGCATCAGACTGAAACAATCGTGCTGGAGCCGGGTGAGCGGATTGGTGTAACGCATACCTTGGCATTATCCGATGCAAAGCCTTGGTCGCCCGATACCCCGAACTTGTATACCGCCCGCATCACCGTGACCGAAGAAGGGGAAACGGTAGATTGTAAAGAAGAACGCTTCGGTTTCCGTACTTTGGCCTATTCAGCCGAAAAAGGTTTTCTGTTGAATGGAAAGGCTGTCTTATTGAATGGCGGATGCCTGCATCACGACAACGGCATTTTGGGGGCGGCTGCCTACGACCGTGCCGAATGGAGGAAAGCAGAGCTGATGAAACAGGCTGGTTTCAATGCCGTACGTACTTCACACAACATTCCTTCGGAAATTTTTCTTCATGCTTGCGACGAGTTGGGGCTGTTGGTTATCGATGAAGCTTTCGACGGTTGGCGTGATGCCAAAAATACGTATGATTATCATACGTTGTTTGACGAATGGTGGAAACGTGATATTGAAGCGATGGTGCTCCGCGACCGCAATCATCCCAGCATCTTCTGCTGGAGCATCGGTAATGAGGTCATTGAGCGGAAGAAGATAGAGGTCGTGACTACGGCACGCAAACTGGCAGGCCTTTGCCGCAAACTGG
Source organism: Bacteroides sp. An19 (assembly GCF_002160215.1). NCBI lineage: Bacteria > Pseudomonadati > Bacteroidota > Bacteroidia > Bacteroidales > Bacteroidaceae > Bacteroides > Bacteroides sp. An19. The sequence goes on from NZ_NFKD01000002.1 coordinate 128,679, forward strand.
ATCCGACACGTCCGGTGACATCGGCGCTTGCCGCATGGGACAAAGACTGGGAGATATACGACCCGTTGGCTGAAGCACACGATATTGTAGGATATAATTATATGATTCATAAATCAGAAAGTGATCACCGGCGTGTTCCATCCCGTATCATGATGCAGACCGAATCGTATCCCAACGACGCTTGGAAGAATTTTCGTAAAGTAAAAGACCATGCATACATTATCGGTGATTTTGTATGGACGGCGGTAGACTATATCGGTGAGTCGGGCATTGGACGCTGGTATTACGAAGGCGATGTGCCGGGTGAGCATTACCACCGTCCGCTTTATCCGTGGCATGCTGCTTATTGTGGCGATATCGACCTGACGGGACTGCGCAAACCTATCAGCCATAACCGCTCTATGTTGTGGAATGATGCGGGAGACGAGCATTTGTACATCGCCGTAAAAGAGCCTGATGGCTACAAAGGAAAAATACAGACTACGCAGTGGGGGACGTGGCCTACTTTTGCTTCATGGAATTGGGAAGGGCATGAAGGTAAACCGATAGAAGTGGAAGTATATTCACATTATCCTATGGTACGGCTCTACTTGAATGACCAACTGATAGAGGAAAAGCCGGTAGCGGAAATGAAAGCTGTATTTTCCTTGGCATATACACCGGGTGTGCTGAAAGCTGAAGGCATCCGCAATGGAGAAACTATCGAAACACAGACCTTGCGAACAGCAGGAAAACCTGTTGCTCTGCGCCTTACAGCGGACCGAAGTAAGCTCAATGCCGACGGGCAGGACCTTTCGTTTATAGTAATAGAGGCAATCGATGCGGAAGGGCAGACCGTACCGGTGGCTGATAACCGGTTATCGGTATCTGTCGAGGGGGCGGCTACGTTGCTTGCTTTAGGCAATGCCGACATCAAAGACGAAGACCCGTATTTCGATTCTACGCATCGCTTATGGAAAGGACGTGCATTGCTGGTGGTGCGTTCCAATAAGAAGAGCGGTAAAGCAAGCATACAGGTATCTGTCGGGGATATCGGCGGAAAGGATATGAAGCAGCGTCTTTCTCTTTCGTTCAGGTGACGTTGAAGCATTGGGGGCAGCACACAGAGACTGGCATCATCCGTGTGCTGCCGGTTGGTATTGTTTATTATGAATGTCCACGGTTAGCCAATCCGGCAGAGTTGAAAACGCAGTATATATTCATAGACGTATGCAGTATATATTCAAATGCGTATGCAGTATATATTCATAGACGTATGCAGTATATATTCAAATGCGTATGCAGTATATATTCAACCGCGTATGCAGTATATATTCATTTTTCAGGACTATATATTGGCTGTGGGCGGACATTCATTTTGTCTTATTTGCATCAGAAGGGGTGGCAGGTTTGAACAATTGCTTTTTCAGCCATTCACGTACTGGCAGGTCGTAGAGGCGGTAAGCTCCGTATGCTATCAGAATAGCAAGCAGGAAAGTGCTGACTGCAACGAATATGTGTGTGCCTGTGGGGGCATCTTTGTGGCTGTTTGCCCATGCCATTTGCATATAAATAAGCGGGTAATGGGTGATGTATAGTGGAAAAGATATGTCGCCGAGGAACTTATTGATGCTTCCCGAGGTGCTTCCCTTTACGCTGCTTCCGGCGCCTATGGATACGATAAGCGGAAAGAAAACCAGGATACAGGTAGCTTCGTAAAGCCCGTTTGTCCAGCGTGCGTTTCCTTCCGGACCTAATCCCATCCAGGGCATGCACAGTAATACGACAATCATTGCCGAGCACCACCAGAATCCTCCTTTTACCTTGATAAGTTTTCCGGTGCGCGACAACAGCAGTCCACAGAAGAAAGGATAGAGCAGGCGTGTCAATCCTATCTGTAATTGGTCGGGAGAAAGACACCAGCCTCCTATTACCGTATAGGAAGCCGAAGAGCGTGCAGCCAGGAAACCGAAAATGTCAATGTTCAGGCAAAGCACGAGGGTCATGATACCGAAGAGTACCACACAGCACCCAATGCTTTTCGTGAAAAGTGCCTGAAAAGGACGGCATATAAGAAATTGGCAAGATATTCCCATTGCAATGACCATGCCGGACCGTTCAGGGGATTGGTTTCTCCCCATCCACGGATGTCCATCGATGTGGGTATGGGAATCATGGTAAATGCCCATAGCATAATCAGGGCTGTTTTATACCAAGGCTTGTCTCCGATAAGCGGAAAGCTGGAGCAATCACCGAAATAGAACAGGGCGGCTCCAAACAATGAACCGAATATCACCATCGGATGCAGGCGGATAAGCCGCCGTTTGACAAATCCCCATGTCGACATACGGTCCCATCGGTCATCGTAAGCATACCCTATGACAAATCCCGACAAGACAAAAAAGAAGTCTACAGCAAGATAGCCGTGATTGATGGGCTGGCTGGTACCGCCGTGGTAATAGGTTTCAAACAAATGGTAGGCTACGACAAGCACAGCGGCTACACCGCGTAGTCCGTCCAGTATTTCGTAGCGTGGCTTAGAGGCAAGATATACATTGCTTTTCATGCGTAAAATATTTTAATTTGTGAAACTTACAGGAGGTAAGAAGTCAAGTAGAAGCCAACACCTTTTAGGCTGATAGCATAAGCAGTGCCATTGCCCTTTATTCTTCATTCTTTACTTTCTCTACCTTCTTGTAGTATATGCAAAGATAATGGATAATGCTTGTTTTCGATATTCCGCTATAAAAGTAAAGTCTTCATTAAAAAACTGTTTTGAATTTCTACAAAAAGTTTTTTCTCGTCTTGATGTGTTCGTTTTCGTGTGTGCTTTGGCAGTTTTTGGGGTCTTCAAAACTCATCCTAAATCAGCATACGATAAATTCAAAACAGTTCCTAAAAAAATATTTTATTTTTTGATATAATCTGTGAGGAAAGCGGAATGCCTTTGCGGGAATTGTGCTAATTTTGTCAACGTATTAATAAAACGATAAGTATGAAACAAAGATTATGGATGCTGGCGGCGGGATGCCTGTTCGCACTCGCTGCCCAATCGCAAGAGACCGTTGCGGTAAACACAGGGAACATCGTTTCGCCGGAAGTGGATACGGCGGCGCAGACAGTCACATTCCGCCTGTTGGCACCGGCGGCAAAAGAAGTGACGGTAGAAGCCGACTATTTCGGCAAGGTGCAGAAACAAACTCCGCTGGGGGCGGTAGAGATGCCTCTCCGTCAGGCGATGACGCGCGACACAGCAGGCGTGTGGACGCTGGAGACTCCGATGCCTGCGCCCGAATTGCACACGTATTGTTTCTACGTAGACGGGTTGCGGATGGTGGATCCCAGCAACGTATATATGCTCCGCGACATAGCCACGTATACCAATTATTTTCTGGTCGACGGTGAGCTGTCTGCCAACTATTTTGTGCGCGAAGTGCCTCACGGCACGGTGTCGAAGGTGTGGTATCCCAGTCCGAAGCTGGGGATGGAGCGCCGCCGCATGACGGTTTATACTCCGGCAGGTTACGAGGACGGTACGGAGCGTTACCCTGTGCTCTACCTGCTTCACGGTGCCGGGGGCGACGAGAATGCGTGGAGCGAACTGGGGCGTGCCGTGCAGATACTCGACAACCTGATAGCGCAAGGCAAGGCGAAACCGATGATTGTGGTGATGCCGAACGGGAACGGCGGGCAGGAAGCTGCTCCGGGCGAGTACCCGAACAGCATGTACAAGCCTTCGTTTATGAATCCGAAGACGATGGAAGGTTCGTTCGAGGTGGCATTCCCCGATATCGTGTCGTATGTGGAGTCGCATTACCGCACGGTGGACGACAAGGCGCACCGTGCCATTGCGGGCCTGTCGATGGGCGGATTCCATTCGCTTTACATCTCTGCCAACTATCCCGACCTGTTCGATTATGTAGGTTTGTTTTCGGCAGCCGTCAACCGTGAGGCAAAGGGAGACAATGCTTTTGTCTATGCCGACCTTGACACGAAGCTTGCCCGCCAGTTTGCCGAGGCTCCGAAACTGTATTTCATCGCCATCGGAACTGCCGATTTCCTGTATCAGGACAATGTGGGGCTCCGCAAACGGTTCGATGCCCAGGGCTACCGTTATGAGTACATGGAAACGGATGGCGGGCATATCTGGAGCAACTGGCGCAAGTACCTGAATCATTTCTTGCCGGAGCTGTTCCGGTAGTTTTTCACCACAGATTACACAGATTTTCAATTAAAATTATTTGAATATCCGCAAACAGCCAATGTAGGGGCGTATCGCATACGCCCCTACAGGTTGATTGGCAAGATGCGGGCATTCATATAAAATTATTTTAATCTGTGTAATCTGTGGTGAAAGACAACCTACACGCGGTCGGCTTCCACGTATCCGTGCATCACGGCGTAGATGGCGAGGGCGGACACCGACTTGATGCCCAGCTTTTCGGTAATGTTCTTGCGGTGTGAGATGACCGTGGTGAGGCTGATGTTGAGCCGTTCGGCTATTTCCTTGTTGATGCAGCCTTTGGTAAGGAGCACCAGCACTTCGATTTCGCGGGGCGAAAGGTCGTGCGCGGTGGCGTGCAGGGGAGGTAAGGAGTGATGCCCGTACTGGCGCAGGCGCACGATGGCTTTCAGCAGTTCGTCTTGTGCAAGGGTGCAGTTCAGCGTGGGTACGCCGTTCAGCTGCGGATGTTCCCCGTTCGAAAGCACGATGGTTTTCGGTTGCCGTTCAAGGAAGAATGCGGTATGCATGAAGTAGATTTGTGCCGACACGAAGTAGTGGGCATACATGTCGGGCGTGTCGTCTATCAGTTGTCCGAAAGACGAGAACATACGGATTACGGCATTGGGTATCAGCTCTTCGAGGATGGTCCGCAATCCGAGTGCAGCCAGCGTGTTTTGTTCGAGGATGGCAATTTCAGGTGTATGTGGCATGGTTGATTGATTTTTGAAACGCAGATTAACGCAGATTTTCGCAGATTATTTTATTAGATGATTTACGATTTCATACCAAACCGTTATTGTCAATCGAAAAATTGCGAATAAAAACAATCTGCGAAAATCTGCGTTAATCTGCGTTTAAATTGATAATACATATTCAGCAGCAGCTTCGGCACACCGCTCTCCGTCGATGCCTGCCGAGACGATGCCGCCTGCATAGCCTGCCCCTTCTCCGCAGGGGAAAAGGCCCTTTACGGTTACGTGCTGGAGCGTTTCGGCATCACGCACGATGCGTACGGGGGCGGAAGTGCGGGTCTCTACGGCTATCATCACGGCATCGTTGGTAAGGAAGCCGCGCGAACTTTTCCCGAAAAGCTGGAAACCTTTGCTCAGGCGGTCTCCGATAAACCTCGGGAGCCAGAAGTGCAGGGGCGACGAAATCAGTCCGGGGCTGTACGACGTGGGGGGCAGGTCGAAGCTCAGTTTCTTGCGGGTAAAGTCTGCCATCCGTTGTGCGGGAGCCGTCTGCCGCATGTTTCCCTGTTGCCAGCAGATTTGTTCCAGCTTTTCCTGGAAACGCATCATCGCCAGCGGGTGTACTGTTCCTTCTTCCGTCTTTGCCTGTGCTATCAGGGTTTCGGTCTGTGCTTCCGCCGAGTTGGGGAAAGCTTCGCATGCCTGCAGTTGCAGGTCGGGATGGGCGAGGTCTTCCGTGCGGAGTTCCACCACCATCCCCGAGTTGCTCCATTTCGTACCCCGGTTGCTGGGGCTCATTCCGTTCACCACTATCTGGTGCGGACCGCTTGCCGCCGGCACCACGAATCCTCCGGGGCACATGCAGAAGCTGTATACGCCCCGTCCGTCTACCTGTTGCACGAAGCTGTATTCCGCCGCGGGCAGGTATTTTCCCCGTCCCGCCTTGTTGTGGTATTGGATTTGGTCGATGAGCATCGACGGGTGTTCCAACCTTACTCCTACAGCGATGCCTTTCGGCTCGATGTGTACGTCGTGGGTATAAAGCCAGCGGTACACGTCGCGTGCCGAATGTCCTGTGGCAAGGATGACGGGACCGCGGAACGTCTTGCCTGTATTCGTTTCGATGCCCGCCACTTCATTGTGTTCGATGATGAGCGCGTCCATGCGTGTCTGGAAGTGCACCTCCCCTCCGCAGGCAAGGATGGTGTTGCGCATGTTCTCGATGACGCGCGGCAGTTTGTCCGTCCCGATGTGCGGGTGTGCGTCAATGAGGATGGAGGTGTCCGCTCCGTGCTGGCAGAACACGTTCAGTATCTTTTCCACGTTTCCCCGCTTCTTGCTCCGGGTATAGAGCTTTCCGTCCGAGTAGGCACCTGCTCCGCCTTCGCCGAAGCTGTAGTTCGATTCGGCGTCCACTTTGTGCTCACGGCTGATGCGTGCCAGGTCTTCCTTGCGTTCTCGTACGTTTTTCCCTCGTTCTACCACGATGGGACGCAGTCCCAGTTCTATCAGTTTCAGTGCCGCGAACAGTCCTCCCGGTCCGGCTCCCACGACGATGACGGCAGGTTTCCCGTCCACGTTGCGGTATTCGGTATGTGTAAAAGCTTCTTCTTCGGGCATTTCGTTGATGAACACCCGTACTTTCAGGTTGACGAAGATGGTTCGTTGGCGTGCGTCGATGCTTCGTTTCAGTATGCGTATCGCCTTGATGGTCCGTGCGTCCAGCCCCTTCTCCCGGCTGATGTATTGCTTGATGTTGTCATCGCTTGCTGCCTGTTCGGGCAGTACTCGTAATTGAAGTTCTTGTATCATAGGTTTGTTGTTTTTTCGCTTGTAAGTTTTTTGAAACGCAGATTTTCACAGATTGACGCAGATTATGATTTTATTGTACATATCTTCTTATTCCGTTTTGCAAGTTAGTATTGAAGAAATTTATCAGTAGACCTAAGTGTATTCCGCTTAGTCTTAGGTAAGTCAAAATCTGGGCGGTATGAATAGGTAAAAGTTTTTCTACTGTTTTTAGTTCAACAATGATTTTCCTTTCTACCATAATGTCTATCCTGTATCCGCAATCGATATGTGTATTATCGTAAATGACCGGAAGTTCTTTTTGGTTTTCATATTTGATGCCGAGTTTGCCCAGTTCATAACATAAGCAAGCTTCGTATGTGCTTTCTAATAATCCAGGACCTAATTCTTTGTGGACTTTATAGGCGCATCCGATAATTTGATATGCCAATTCGTTTGTTTCTTTGTCAATATATACCATAGCTAAAAATATAATTTGCGTTAATCTGCGAAAATCTGCGTTTTAAAGCATCTTTTTGTGGTGAAGAGAAACACATCATCCGAAGAGTTCCCGGAAGGCTTCTTCTACCTTCCTCACCGGTACCAGTTCGATTTTGATTTTCTTCCGGTCCAGACCTTGCAGATTATGTTTGGGGATGAGCATGCGCTTGAAGCCCAGTTTTTCCGCTTCGCCGATGCGCTGCTCGATGCGGTTCACCGGACGGATTTCACCGCTCAGGCCCACTTCGCCCGCCATGCACACGCCGGTTTCTATTTCCGTGTCCATATTGCTCGAAAGGATGGCGCTGATGACCGCCAGGTCGATGGCAGGGTCGTTCACTTTCAGTCCTCCGGCTATGTTGAGGAACACGTCCTTCTGCGCCAGCTTGAAGCCTACCCGTTTCTCCAGCACGGCGAGCAGCATGTTCATCCGCCGCAGGTCGAATCCCGTGGCGGAACGCTGGGGCATGCCATAGGCTGCCGTGCTCACCAGTGCCTGCACTTCGATGAGGAACGGGCGTATGCCTTCTACGGCGCAGGCGATAGCCACTCCGCTCATTCCCTCGTGGTCTTGCGTGAGCAACAGTTCCGACGGGTTGCTCACTTGCCTCAGCCCGTCCTGCCTCATCTCGTAGATGCCCAGCTCCGCCGTGCTCCCGAAGCGGTTCTTGATGCTCCGCAGGATGCGGTACATGTAGTGCTGGTCGCCCTCGAACTGCAGTACCGTGTCTACGATGTGTTCCAGCACCTTCGGTCCGGCGATGCTTCCTTCCTTGTTGATATGCCCGATGAGGATGACGGGCGTTCCTGTCTCTTTGGCGAACTTGAGGATGGCTGCCGAACATTCGCGCACTTGCACGATGCTCCCCGGCGAAGAATCGATGGTTTCGGTCGAAATGGTCTGTATGGAGTCGATGATGACCAGGGCGGGAGCTGTGTTCTTGATGTGGGTGAAGATTTGTTCCAATGACGTTTCGCAGGCTATCAGCAGCTGCGTCGTTTCGGGATGCGGGATGCGGTCGGCACGCAGTTTCAGTTGGCGGGCACTCTCTTCGCCCGAGATGTAAAGCACTTTCAGGCCGGGCAGGCGCAATACCGTCTGAAGGATAAGCGTTGACTTGCCGATGCCCGGCTCGCCTCCTATCAGGGTGAGCGAGCCTTCTACCAGCCCGCCTCCCAGTACCCGGTTCAGCTCGTCATCTCCCATGTCGATGCGCAACTCTTCGCTCGAAGTGATTTCGTGCAGTTGTTGTGGTTTCGAGCGTACGCTTTCGATGCCGTGCGCCGCGTGTTTTGCCACCGGTGTTTCCTTGCGTACCACCTCTTCCGTAAATGTGTTCCATTGTCCGCACGAAGGGCATTTGCCTGCCCATTTGGGCGATTCGTATCCGCAATGGGTGCATACATACACCGTTTTTTCTTTAGCCATATCTTTCCCTTTTCAGTTTCTTTCGGCAAACTTAGGCAAAATCTATGGAAAAACCTCCGAATTTCGGCAGATTAACGCAATGTAATCTGTAAATTAGGTGGTTAGGAGAAAATCGCGGAAGTTGGGCAGAGGGCTGAATAGCGTTTCAAAGCGGATTGGAGAAAGAGAACGGTTTCCTAATCGTTACCCGTCAGAAGTGCAGATTTAACAGTCGCCGCTTCGTTTGCGCTGTTCTGCGTAGGTTTGCTTGTCAAGGTTTAACTCGTTGATTTATAGTTTTGCAACCAAAAAAGAACGAGTATGACAAGGAGCACATTTCGCGTGCTGTTCTATGCGAATGGCAGCAAGGAAAAGAACGGAATTGTCCCCATCATGGGACGGGTTACAATCAACGGAACGGTGGCGCAGTTCAGTTGCAAGCGGAGCATCGCAAAGGAGCTTTGGGACGCAAAGGGCAACCGTGCCAAAGGCAAGAGCGTGGAAGCGAGGGAAACCAACCTTGCGCTTGACAACATCAAGGCGCAAATCATCAAGCACTACCAGCGCATATCCGACCGTGAGGCGTTTGTCACGGCAGAGATGGTACGCAATGCCTATCAGGGCATCGGCGGCGAGTATGAGACGCTGCTCAAAGCCTTCGACCGTGAAAACGAGGTGTTCAAGAAGCGTGTCGGCAAGGACAGGAAACTGGCAACCTACCGCTCACGAGTTGTGGCGAGAAACTACGTAGCGGTATTCATCAAGTCGTTCTACAAGCGCAACGACATGTCTATGCTGGAACTTACGCCCGACTTCATCAAGGAGTTTGCGGTCTATCTTTCCACGGAGGCGGGATTGCGCAACGGCACGATATGGGAGAAGTGCATGTGGCTGAAAGGCGTGGTGATGAGGGCGCATTTCAACGGGATGATACCGAGAAACCCGTTTGCGCAGTTCCACATCAGTCCGAATGTCAAGGAGCGAGAGTTCCTGACGGAAGACGAGTTGAAAGCGGTGATGACGCATGAGTTCGCAGACCCGAAACTGGCGTACATCCGTGACCTGTTCGTATTTGCGAGCTTCACCGCCCTCTCTTTCGTGGACATCAAGGAACTGACCAACGACCGCATCGTGGAAGTGAACGGCGAGAAGTGGATTATCTCCAAGCGGCACAAGACGGGAGTACCGTTCCAAGTGAAGCTGCTGGACATCCCCTTGCAGATAATAGAGCGTTACCGGCCGTTCCAAGAAAACAACTTCGTTTTCCCCAATTTGAACTATTGGTCTATCTGCAAGCCGTTGAAGAAAATGATACGGGAATGCGGTGTGAATAAGGACATCAGCTTCCATTGCTCACGTCATGGATTCGCTACCCTGGCCCTCTGCAAGGGTATGCCGATTGAGAGTGTAAGCCGCATTTTGGGACATACGAACATCGAAACGACCCAAATCTATGCGAAGATAACCGTGGAGAAGCTGGACAACGACCTTACGATGCTGGGCGACAAGCTGAGCAAATCATTCGGCAATATCAAAGTGGCAGGGATATGAAACGGTCGATAATCACGATGGACGGGTGCGGCAGGGTTGCCGTACCGTCCGATACCGCCAGCGTGTGGATGAGCGAAATGGAGTTGGTAACGCTGTTTGATGTTATCGCTCCGACACTCCGTGCCGCCATCCGAGCCGTGTACAAAAGCGGAGTGTTGCAGTCTTGCGAGGTGGAAAGGCGCATCAGATTGCCCAACGGTTATTATTCGGATGTGTATGCCCTGCCGATGGTCGTGGCACTCGCTTTCCGTATCAACACACCCAATGCCGCAAGGGTGCGCAATGCTCTGCTGGAAAGGCTTTGCTTGCAAAAAGAAAGGCAAGTTTTGTTGGTTTCTATGGGCGGTAATCCCTTATGCAGATGTTAAATTTTACCCGTTGGCAACTTTTACAGCCTGTTTATGAGCGGTTTAACCTGATATGATGGCATCAATAAACCTATAAACCAGCATATCCATTTACCTACGAATATCTGTGGCTTCCATTTGCCCGAAGAAGTGCGACATTCCGCTTCTTTGGGCTTTTCTTTTCGTCTTTTGATGGCTGGAATTACCCGTTTCGCTGCATTTTCTTGTCCGTCGGGTTCTTTTGCGCCGTTCTGCATCGTTTTACGTATCAAGGTTTTAGCCGTCCTGCCGTAGCTTTGCACCCATGTTCAACCCCGCCTGCCGACAAGGTGTCGGCGGCACTAAAACCTGTATTTGAAATATGGAGAAAAAAGAAGAATTCATCCGTGTAGGCACAACGCTCTACAAGATTGTGAACCAGCCCCGTATTGACGGCGGCTATGTGAGGAAACGCATCGCATGGAATTCAGAGACCCTGCGGCAGGACTACGGCAAGGATTACATGGCTGGCATCCCCAAGTATGACGGCTTCTGCACCGTACCCGACCATGTGGGCTACCGCCCCGTAGTCGGCAAATTCCTCAACCTCTACGAACCGATAAGCCACCAGCCGCAGGAGGGTGACTTCCCCTGCATCTGCTCGTTGGTGGAACACATCTTCGGAGAACAGTACGAGTTGGGCATGGACTACCTGCAACTGCTGTATCTGTACCCCGTTCAGAAGCAGCCCATCCTGTTGCTCGTGTCCGAAGAGAGGAACACGGGCAAAAGCACGTTCTTGAACTTCCTGAAAGCCGTTTTCCAAAACAACGTGACATTCAACACCAACGAGGACTTCCGCAGCCAGTTCAATTCCGACTGGGCGGGCAAGCTGCTCATCATGGTGGACGAGGTGCTGCTCAACCGCCGTGAGGACAGCGAAAGGTTGAAGAACCTCAGCACTACGCTTTCCTACAAGGTGGAGGCGAAAGGCAAAGACCGTGACGAGATAGGCTTCTTCGCCAAGTTCGTGCTCTGCTCCAACAACGAACACCTGCCCGTCATCATTGACGCCGGGGAAACACGCTATTGGGTACGGAAGATTGTGCCGCTACGGAATGATGATACCGACTTCCTGCAAAAGCTGAAAGCGGAGATACCTGCTTTCCTGCATTTCCTGCAACACAGACAGCTATCCACCGAAAAGGAAAGCCGCATGTGGTTCAACCCGAAGCTGCTGGAAACGGATGCCCTGCGGAAGATTATCCGAAGCAACCGCAACCGATTGGAGATAGAGATGGCGGAACTGCTGCTCGACATCATGGCGAAGATGGAAGTGGAAACGGTGTCTTTCTGCCTTAACGACATCATCCCGTTGCTCGTCTGCTCGCAAGTCAAGGTGGAGAAGTCGCAGGTTCGGAAAGTGGTGCAGGAGTGCTGGAAGCTGACACCTGCGCCCAACGGTCTTACCTATACCGCCTACCAATACGGCGGCACAGACCGTTACCAAACCCGAAGATGCGTGGGCAGGTACTATACCGTCACGAAAGAACTGCTGGAAAGGCTTTGATATTCTGTTGAATTGTTGAATAAGGATAGAAAAGTATTGGTATATAATAACATACAACCTCAACAAACCGCCAACAACACACAACGGCTGATGAAAAGAAGAAGCATCGGCACACCGTTTCGGATTTGCTTTTTCTTTTCACATCCGTTTGTTGGGCGATACACTTTTGTTGAGAGATTGTTTAGAACTTATCTTGTTGCATATCAATATATTATCTATAAACATCAACAATTCAACGCTTTTTCACCCCTCAACAAGTCCGCCGGGGAAGCGACAGGGGGTGAACGCCGCCATCAGCAGGCTGGTCGGACGGACTTCCGTCCTGCCGACCGACAAGGGAAAGCCGATACTGCTGGCAAAAAGAAAAAGGCGAAAGATACCCACGAGCAACATCGCCGACACCGCCGCAGGCTTTTGGGAAGCAAAAAGCCATAGCTCATTAGGGCGTTTTCTTCACGCACCGCTGACGCTAATGCTAAAAATGCCCCAATGAGCCAGCAGGATTGCACCCCGCTGGACACCCCGTTTGCCCTGTGCGGTTATGACCGCAGGCAGACGGAACCGACAAACAAGTTTGTAAAACCTCAAAAACAAGAAACGAACATGGGATATATCAGCATCCAAATCAACAAGGCGAAAGGGTCGGCTGACACGGGCGCATCCGACCACATCGAACGCAAGACAACGCCCAAGAACGCAGACCCCACACGCACCCACCTCAACCGTGAGCTGGTGCGATTCCCCGACGGCGTGGCAGACCGCACCGGAGCGATAAGCCACCGCATCCGCACGGCTGGCATCAAGCGGAAGATAACGCCCGACCAAGTACGGGCAATCCGCATTGTGCTTTCGGGCACGCATGAGGACATGGTGAGGGTGCAGGACGAGGGCAGACTGGACGAATGGTGTGATGACAACCTACAATGGCTGCACCGCACGTTCGGAAAGGAGAATACCGTTTCGGCAGTGCTGCACATGGACGAACACACGCCGCACATCCATGCCACGGTCGTGCCGATAGTGACGGGCGAGCGCAGGAAAGCCAAGAAGAAGCAAGCGGACGGCAGACGCACCTACCGCAAGAAAGCCAACGCCGTTCGCTTGTGCGCCGACGACCTCTTGACCCGTGAAAGGCTTGTCGCCTACCACGACAGCTACGCCGCAGCAATGGCGAAGTACGGCTTGAAGCGTGGCATACGGGGTTCGGAGGCACGGCACACCACCACCGCCCAATACTACCGTGACCTGAAACGGCAGACTGGAGAGCTTGAAGCCAATGTGCAACAACTACAAACCGAACAGCGGCAGGCTGAACAACAACTTGACGAAGTGCGGAAAGAAATCAAGTCGGAGAAGCTGGAAGCCGCCAAGACCGAGGCGAAAGCGGCACTCGTGGCAAAGGTCGGTTCTCTTTTGGGCAGCGGCAAGTTGAAAGAGCTTGAAGCCGACAACCGCACCCTGCAAAATGAGGTCGCAGCCCGTGACGAAAGCATCGAACTGTTGCAACGGCAAATGCAGCGGCAGCAAGAGGAACACCAACGGCAACTGATGGAACTGCAAGCCAAGCACCGCAGGGAGATGTCGGACAAGGAAGCGGAACACCAAAAGGGAGTGTCATTCCTGAAATCCATTATCAAAAAAGCAAAGAAATGGTTTCCGCTGTTCCAAGAGTTGGTGTACATGGAGAGCTTCTGCCTTAAAATCGGTTTCAATGAGCGGCAGACCGCCACGCTCATCAGCGGCAAGCCGCTGTTCTACGAGGGCGAACTCTATTCGGAGGAACACAAGCGGAAGTTCAAGACCGAAAGGGCGGGATTCCAAGTGGTGAAAGACCCGAAAGACAGGTCCAAACTTGCGCTTGCCATCAATGGGCAACTGATTGGCGAGTGGTTCAAGGAGCAATTCGACAAACTGTTTTCGTCCATTAGGAGGACGGTTGCACCGCACAGAACAGACAAAGGATTGGGATTGTAAGCAATGCCAACGGGAGGGTAGCAAGTTTGTGTTTTGGGCAGACCAAAACGTGCTGTCATCACCTAAGATTTGTATTCGATGACGTTATATCCTTGTAAATTAGCGAACCGAATAATTGGTTGTATGGTTTGAATTTTCCATTGGTTGCAAACTACAAACTTTATTCCATCTTGACTTATTAGACACTCGTTTTCACCTGTAAAATAATTGCGAATTTGATTTCTAAGCAAAGAATCAAATTCTTTTATTACACCTTGCGCATCAGGCTTTAGCGCATTAAATATTTTTGCATATTCACTATAAGTGTTAGGATGTTCGTTTACAAACTTTCGAACAACAGCCAATACGAATCTATTCTTGGCTAATGGTTCACCACCAGAAATGCTATATTTAGTATAATCCCTATCATTTTTAGTTTCAGAATGACTTTGCTTTTCAGTCGATATAGGTAATAATACCTCTGTTCTTTGTCTTTCTTTAACCGATGATGAAACAGTCAATGCAATTTGGTTGAGTACAGACTCAATCCACTCTTCAGAATGCCCTTCACTTAGGTATTTCCCCTTTAACGCTTCCTTAAAAATCTGGCCGCTTGTATCAGATAATATATGAGCAACTTCATTCTGTATTTGTATTTGTTTTTGAAATATCATTTTTTGCTCTTTGCAGAAATCTGTCACAGTCTGCACATTGAATGAATTCTTAGAAAAAAGTTCCACGAACTTAAGACCATCAGAATTGTTTTCTTCTATGTCAATAGAAAAAACTTGTTCTGGAAGTTGCTGGGAAGCAATATCATCATAATACAAACAAATTTTATCGCCTATATAAAGTCCGAAAATTACTTGGTGCTTTAATAGGCGCATGTAAGAAAACAACTGCCTTTCATCTTCTTCTTGTAATATGTGATTAGGACGTTTGATTTCTATTACGAACTGTTCAATATTGTCTTGCAGAATCACAATATCTGCATATTTGTTCTCATGCCCAGCTTGTACAGGGTATTGCGTTATAATTTCTCCTCGATATTTTTTCCAACCGAGAAGCACCATACAATTACAAACTGCATTCTCGTATTCTTTTTCCAAGACATTATTTTGAATGCAGGTTCTCAACTCAAAACATATTTCATTCCAAATTTCATTCATACCTATATTTCCAATCAATATACATCAGCGTTCAGAGAACAATATTTTTACTGCTTTCATAAAATGATGAAACTATTAAATTAAGTTTCTAAACGATATTATAACTTTATGAAATATGACAACGGAACCTTGATTGGCATTAATAATAATTTTCGTCAGTAGCACTCAACTTGCCATTCTTAAATATGTACGAAGTATATCCATCTGTCATTTCATAGACTAGTATTTCTGTATTGCCGTATTTTGTTTCAATTCTCCTCGTTGAGGATGGATTTCCACGAGCTATGATAAAAAGCGCAATAGGCATTCCTTTAAAAGTTTCTCCATTTAACGCACGAGACATGGATTTTAATCCATATTCTTTGCATAAATCATCATATTCTGCCTTTGAAATAAAATAATCGAAATTATTAAAATGCCCAGGTGAACGAAAAATCAATGTAGAATCACTAACAGCTTGAAAAACTCCACATTTATTGCCATATATATCTTCACTTTCTCCAATGCAAACAAAATCAATATTTCCCTCTAAATTTTTTATGTTTATTCCAGTCTTTCCCGAAAAGATTAGGCTTCTTTTTTTTGATATATAATTCTTTCCAATGCAATCCTTAAAATGTCCTTGAGCATATAGACAAAGAGGAATATACATAAAGAAAAATAATAATGAATACTTTCTATACTGCATATTGTTTAATTTTTCGTGATACATTCATCGCTATTTTGAAACCTCTTTTAGCTTTTACATCAGCATTTGAAGTTTACAAAGATTCCATAAATACAAAGGTAACAGAAATTATTTAAACCTACAACTATTATAAGTGTAAACAATGTGATTAGGGCTATATCATAATTCATAATTTACACCTAAAAAATTTTTTATGTCGAAATTATAATAACTTTGCATCAGTAAGAGTTACCTAAACAAGCAAAGCGATGCAGACCACGGCAATCAGGACGGTTGCCAACTTATTACCCAAAAACGAGTTAATTCTTCTAACTCTCTTGATTTCAAGGAGGTATATTCCTTATACAGATTTAGGCAAAAATCTGCGAAATTCATGTGTTGAAGAGGTGAAAAAATATGTCGGGTAAGGAATGGGGGACTTCCTTACCCTCTTTGTCTTTATTCTTCCCGTGAGCGATAATCGAATTCAGTCGACTTCTCGCCGCTATATGATTGCCAGATCAGTTTCAGTTTGACGGTATTGCCTTGGGTGTCGGGCAGTGCATCGAGTTTGAATGCCACCATTCCGTCTCCTTGTTCTCCGTAAGTGTCCCCATATGCATTGTGGCGTAGTTCCACTTCATACGGGTTTTCTGGATTATTTGTTGGCAGGAGGCTGACCATGTGTTTGGTTCCAACGTTGCCGAATACCGTCCTGAAATGTAGTGTGAGGTATCCGTCTTCGGCTATGTTCACCCAATCGCGTACGATTTCGATAGGGTCGGTGCCGTACACCGAGTCATTTTTTTCTCCCAGATCGGTTGCCATTGGTTTGGTCAAGACACTGTCCATCCAATAGACTGTGACGGCTTGGTCGTATTTGCCGGCAGATTCTTCCGAAAAATCAAAGTTCATCAGTGCTCTTACTTCCTTGTCGCCGAATGGAGATGTAGCGATGTTGACCGGAAGTACGGTTGTGCTGTCGTCCAATTGCAGGTAGAATGTGCCGTCGGTATCTGTTTTGGCAGTAACGATTGCACCGTTGTAGGCTGTGTAGTAATTGTCATCATCGTCCAGGCACGATGAAAAAGCGAGTGTGCCGCCCATTGCTGTGGCTAGCAGTAACGTCTTGGTCCATTTGTTCATTGCATTCATATTCGTAGGTTCTAATGTGTTACTTTTGTCTATGAAATGCAAGGTAAGCATAAATCATGCATCTTTAGATGTTAAAAATATTGAAACAAATAATGGGCACTTATTTAATGAATATTCTCATTTTTCCCAATAGCCATGTAAGGGCTGACTCCGTCCCTACATAGTACATGGGATGTTTGTAGGATTCATAAAAACTTATCCTAAATCATCGTACGACAAATTCAAAACAGTTGCTTATTCAGAAAAGTTCTTTCCATAAATGCACAAGTGCGGAAACAGGGTGATAAAGTAACATCCTTGGTCCGGCGTAGCGCATGACGGTTCGCATCTGTCCGCGCATCCGGGGACTGTAACAATGGATGGGGCATTGCTTGCAGGTGGGTTTCTGTTCGCCGTAGCGGCAATGCGAGAGGCGGGCATGGGCATATTCCAAAAGTGCCTGGCAGGCGGGGCAGAGCGTGGCGTTTCCTTCTTTATGGCGGCAATAGAGCCTGATCATTTGCGTTACTACGCGCTTCTCTCGTTCGATGTGTGAGGGGGTGCGGCTCATGGTTTTGATGATGATTTCTTTGATTTGGTATCCGGAAAAGTGTGAATTTTGAAAAGCGAAGATAACGAAAAGCCCGGAAAGCTCAAAATGCTTTTGGGAAAGAGATGTGATTTTACGGCATTTTAAATATTTTATACTTACAGATTGCGCGTTTCGTTATGAATGTCTTACATTTGAGGTGCATTTCCGTAAGGGAAGGCATCAGATTTAACTAACTAACTAACTAACAGATAAGACGGTATGAAACAAATTAAATGTATTGGAATCTTGACTTCGGGAGGTGATGCTTCGGGCATGAATGCGGCTATCCGTGCGGTGACACGCAGCGCTATTTTCAACGGGTATACGGTGAAAGGCATTTACCGAGGTTATGAAGGTTTGATTCGGAATGAAATCAAGGAGTTTACCACGCAGGATGTGAGCAGCATTATCCAGCGTGGAGGTACGATATTGAAAACGGCACGTTCGAAGGACTTCATGACTCCGGAAGGTCGTAAGGTGGCGTATGATAACATGGTGGCGGCAGGCATCGATGCGTTGATTGTCATCGGCGGGAACGGTTCGTTGACGGGTGCGCTGACTTTTGCGCAAGAGTTTAATGTGCCGTGTATCGGTTTGCCCGGAACGATTGACAATGACTTGTACGGAACCGACTCGACCATCGGTTATGACACGGCACTGAATACCATCGTGGAATGTGTGGACAAGATACGTGACACCGCGACTTCGCACGACCGCATCTTCTTTGTGGAAGTAATGGGGCGTGACGCCGGATTCCTTGCCCAGAACAGTGCGATAGCTTCGGGAGCCGAAGCTGCCATTATCCCGGAAGACCAGACCGACGTAGACCAGCTGGAGCAGTTTATCGGGCGCGGCTTCCGCAAGTCGAAGAACAGCAGTATCGTGATTGTGTCCGAATCGCCTAAGGACGGAGGAGCCATGCACTATGCCGAGCGTGTGAAGAAAGAATATCCGCAATACGACGTGCGTGTCACCATTTTGGGGCACTTGCAGCGGGGAGGTTCTCCGAGCGCGTATGACCGTATTTTGGCAAGCCGCCTGGGGGTAGGTGCTATCGAGGCGCTGAAAGAAGACCAGCGGAACGTGATGATAGGTATCCGCAATGATAAGGTGGTGTATGTGCCTTTCTCGGAAGCCATCAAGAAAGACAAGCCGCTCGACAAGTCGCTTATCCAGGTGCTTGACGAGTTGTCTATTTAAGCTTTTAGGGACTAGGTACTAGGTTTTAAATAGTTTTACTAAGGTATTCAGAACCTAGTCCCTAGCCAACTGGTTCCTAGTTACCTAAAAAAGACAGCAATTCTTCGGGTGTATCGGCGATGAATGCCGGATGGTAGGCTTCCAGTTCGGTGCGCGGACGGAACCCCCAACTTACACCAATGGTTTCTGTTCCGGCATTGATGCCCGTCTGCATGTCTACGCCTGAATCTCCGATGTAAGCTGTGTCTTGAGGAGATACTCCTGCAGCCTGCATGATTTCGAATACTACGGCAGGGTCGGGTTTGGCCGGCACGCCTTCCCGTTGTCCGAAAATACGGACAAAAGAGAGGGTAGGGAAGTATTGGGTGATAAGCTTGGTGGTGGCTTCCTGGTATTTGTTCGATGCTACGGCAAGCTGGCATCCTTTAGCCTGGAGAGTTTCCAATACGTGTGTGATTCCTGCGTATGGCAGGCTCAGGTCGGCATTGTGCTTATTATAATAAGGTATAAAAACGGAACGGATTTTCATGATATTCGTTTCGTTTCGTTCTGTTTCGGGTAAAGCCCGTTCGAAAAGTTTGTTGATGCCGTTGCCTACGAAGAACCGGTAAGCGTCTGTCTCGTGAATGGGATAACCATAAGTGGCAAGTGCATGGTTAGTGGCTCCAGCCAGGTCGGCTATGGTGTCGAGTAAAGTGCCGTCAAGGTCGAATATAATCAGTTTTTTCATTTCCATGTCATTTTTTGTGTTTCTGCAGGCAAAGATACGATAATTGGCAGAAAAAATGGCATGTCTTCATCGGATAAACAGAAAAGTAACATCATATACATCATATTGTAATATGAAAAGGAGACTTTTGGGAAGTTTAAAAAAATGACGATTATGAATATAGGTACTCCTTTTTCTGAAAATTATGTGTTGGAATGCACAGCCGATGGCGGTTATTATGCTTATCTGTCAGACTATGACCAATGCTGTGCTTACGGCGAGACAGAAGATGACGCGCTTGAAAATCTGATGGAAGTGGCCGAAGAATATTTCCGGGAAATATCCTTGATATACACGCTGGAAGATGTAAGTTGATAAATTATTTTAGTTTTATCTTTTGGATTGTAATAAAAAAGTACTTTCTTTGTATTGATTTAAATCGGACTATATGATGAACATAAGACCTCATTACCGTACGGTAGTGCTTTCGGATATCCATTTGGGTACTTCTCATTCGAAAGTGAATCAGGTGAGTGATTTTTTGAGTGCGGTAGATTGCGACCGTCTTATCCTGAACGGCGATATTATCGATGGCTGGAGTCTGCAGAAGTCGGGTGTGCGGAAATGGAAAGCCGAACATACGCGTTTTTTCAAGATTCTGATGAAGATGATGGAGAATTGGGGGACGGAGATTGTATATGTGAGGGGCAATCACGATGATTTTCTGGAGAGTCTTATCCCCTTGCAGTTTGCCAACCTGACCCTTGTGAAAGACTATGTGCTGGAAAGCAACGGCAAGCATTATTTCGTAACCCATGGGGATGTGTTCGACAAAGTGACATCGGGGATGAAATGGCTGGCGAAGCTGGGTGACATCGGCTATACCTTGTTGCTGGAGATGAACAGTCTTTACAATAAGTACCGCATCAGGCGGGGTAAGCCTTATTACTCGTTGTCGCAGGCTATCAAGCAAAAAGTCAAGCAGGCCGTGAATTATATATCCGATTTCGAAACGGTGCTGGTGGATTTTGCACGCAACCGGAAATGCGATGGGGTGATTTGCGGGCATATTCACCATCCGGAGAACCGGATGATAGATGGCATCCATTACCTGAATTCGGGCGACTGGGTAGAGACGATGTCTGCCTTGACCGAAGACAAGGAAGGCAATTGGAATGTGGTTTATTACACGGAGATGGTTAAACAGAAGGAAATGGAAGAAAAAAAGTCCGTATTATCAATTATACCTGTAGCATCATGAGAGTATTATTCGTAGTCCAAGGAGAGGGAAGGGGACACTTGACCCAAGCGATTTCGCTGGAAAAACTGTTACGTGAGAACGGCCACGATGTGGTGGAAGTGCTGGTAGGCAAGAGTGAGTCACGCCGTTTGCCGGGGTTTTTCATTCGGAACATTCAGGCACCTATCAAACATATTATCAGCCCCAATTTTCTGCCTACGCGCGCCAACAGGCGTGCCAATCTGAGCCGGAGTTTTATGTACAGCTTGCTGAAATTGCCCGAATACTATGAAAGTATGTGCTACGTCAACCGGCGTATCCGTGAAACGGGAGCCGACCTGGTCATCAATTTTTACGAACTGATGACGGGGCTTACTTATTTCTTCTTCCGCCCGTCTGTTCCGATGGTATGTATCGGACATCAGTATCTGTTCCTGCATAAGGATTTCCGGATGCCTAGAAAGAACCGGTGCAGTTCGTTTCTGATGAACCTCTTCACCCGTCTCACTTCGTTAGGTGCATCGCGCAGGCTGGCACTTTCGTTTCGTGCGATGAAAGACGATGAGAAGCATCGTATCAGCATCATTCCTCCCCTGTTGCGTCAGGAAGTGTTCGAGCAGGAGCCGGTGAAAGGCGATTATATTCACGGGTATATGGTCAATTCTGGATTTTCTGATTATGTGCGCCGCTGGCACGAAGAACATCCTCAGGTACCTTTGCGCTTCTTTTGGGACCATTGGGAAGAAGAACCGGTGAAAAAGATAGACGAAACCTTGTCGTTTTATCAGTTGGACGACCGGGAGTTCCTGCGCCAGATGGCAGGTTGCAAGGCATACGCCAGTACGGCAGGTTTCGAGTCGATATGCGAGGCGATGTATCTGGGTAAGCCTATCCTGATGGTACCGGCACATATCGAGCAGGAGTGTAATGCGTACGATGCCACTTTGGACGGAAGTGGGATTGTAGACGAAGGATTCAACCTGGACAAACTGTTGGCATTTGCTGGGACTTACCAGCCTGACCCGACGTTCGGGACATGGGTGCGCTCTTCGCGTTACATCATCCTGAACGAATTGGAAAAACATATCTCGCACGATTACATGCAAGGAATGTATATGGTGGAGGAGTATGTGTGAGGACTTTGTGAGGACTTGTCGCCTTTTTTTTGAGCTGATTAGAATTATTTAGGGATTCTTTTTGGTTTTGCAATCGTAATGTAACAAGAATTGTCTTTCTTTGCAGAAAAATGTTTAGTTATGTTACAGAAGAAAAAGAAGTTCCCCTATTTGGATCGGGATATTAGTTGGATGTTCTTTAATCGGCGTATTCTGCAGGAAGCATGCCGTCCGCATGTGCCTTTGTTGGAGCGTATGTCTTTCTTAGGCATTTATTCGAATAATCTGGATGAGTTTTTCCGTGTGCGCATGGCTTCGCAGAGCCGGATAGCCGAATGTGCGGATAAGTCGGCGGCTTCGGAAAGCGAACATGCTAAGAAACTTATCAAGCAGATATCCCGCCTCAATTCGCGTTATGTGAAGGAGTATGGCGAAGCTGTGGTAGGCATTACCGAAGAGTTGCGCAAAGAAAATATCTTCCTGCTTTCCGATACCGAAATATCTCCCGAACAGAAGGCATTCATATATTCTTTTTATAAGTCGAAGTTGAGCGGCCAGGTTATTCCGATTTGGTTTTCGGAGGTGCGTTCACTCGATTTCGGAAACGATGAAAACATTTACCTCGCCGTAAAGGTGAGCAAAGAGGAAAGCACACGAGTGGCAGATTATGCATTCCTGGAACTGCCGGTAAGCGTATGCGGGCGGTTTGTCCGTCTTCCTAACGAAGGCGAGAAGCGATATCTGATGTATTTGGACGATGTGATCCGGTGCTGCCTCCCTCTGGTGTTCGAGGGATTGGGATATACTCATTTCGAGGCTTATACTTACAAGTTTACCCGTGATGCGGAAATGGAAATCGACAACGATGCCAATAGCGGTACCTTGCAGAAGATATTGAAAGGGGTGAAGAGCCGTAAGCACGGCGAGCCTTTGCGTGTGCTTTACGATAGCAGTATGCCGAAGGACCTGCTGAAACGCGTGCTGAAAAAACTGGATGTGGACAAGAACGATACGGTGATGGCAAGCGGACGTTATCAGAACCATAAGGATTTTATGCGTTTTCCCGATTGCGACCGTGCCGACCTGAAATATCCCGCATGGCCTTGTATCTTGCGTAAGAGCCTGGACGGTCCGGATAGCCTGCTTCAGAAAATACAGAAGAAAGACCGTTTTATCCATGTGCCTTATCATAGCTTTGATTCGTTTATCCGTGTGTTGCAGGAAGCTGCCGTAAGCAAGCAGGTGACCAGTGTAAAGATTACCCTTTACCGTCTGGCAAAAGAGTCGAAAGTGGTAAAGGCGTTGATAGCTGCCGCACGCAACGGAAAGAAGGTGACCGTAGTCATCGAGTTGCTGGCACGCTTTGACGAGGCTTCCAATGTCAACTGGTCGAAGAAGATGCAGGATGCGGGTATCCGCGTTATTTTTGGTGTGGAGGGCTTGAAAGTGCATTCCAAGATTACCCACATCGGGATGAAGACCGGTCCGGACATCGCTTGCATCAGCACCGGAAACTTCCACGAGGGTAACGCCCGTATGTACACCGATTGTATGTTGATGACGGCTTCGCCCAGGCTGGTGAAGGACGTGAATGCCGTATTCGACTTTATCGAGCGTCCGTATGTTCCAATTAAGTTCAAGGAATTGCTGGTTTCGCCCAATGAGATGAAAAACAAGTTCATCGCTTTGATTCGTGATGAAATCAAGAACAAGAAAGCGGGAAAGCCGGCTTATATCAAAATCAAGGTCAATCACATTACCGACCCTATGATGGTGGACAAACTGTATGAAGCTTCTCAAACCGGTGTAGATATCGATTTGGTGGTGCGGGGCAATTGCTCGCTGGTCACCGATGTGCCCGGAGTGAGTGATCATATACGAATTAACGCAATTATTGACCGTTATTTGGAACATTCTCGTATCTTTGTATTCGCTGCGGGCGGTACGGAGAAAGTGTTCATCGGCTCGGCCGACTGGATGCCCCGTAACCTGGATAATCGGGTAGAAGTGGTGACACCTGTTTACGACCCCGATATCAAAGAGGAAATGAAACGTATCGTGGAGTATGGACTGAAGGATACGCTTCAGGGACGTATTGTCGATGGTACGGGCGATAATGAGTTTCACGCCATTGTCGACGAACAACCTTTCCGTTCGCAAGAAGCATTGTATAATTACTATGTAGCTAAAAACGAGAAAGAAGAATGACAGAGATGAATTATGCGGCAATCGACATCGGTTCGAATGCCGCCCGTTTGCTGGTGAAACGGATTGAAGAAAATGAAGGACAGGCGAAGTTCACGAAGGAATTGCTGCTGCGTGTGCCTCTCCGCCTGGGTTTTGATGTGTTCGGCAAGGGAAAGATTTCGGAAAAGCGTGAAAAGAACATGATGCGCCTGATGAAATCGTATGCCTATCTGATGAAGATTTACGATGTACAGAAGTACCGCGCGTGTGCCACTTCGGCAATGCGCGATGCCAAGAACGGTATGGACATCATCAAGGAAATCGAGAAGAAAACCGGTATTCACATTGAGATTATCGGCGGACAGGAAGAGGCGCAAATCGTCTATAACAACCACATTGAATATATGAAAGACCGCACGGGCAATTACCTGTA
The DNA here is from genome assembly GCF_002160215.1 of Bacteroides sp. An19. Lineage (NCBI taxonomy): Bacteria > Pseudomonadati > Bacteroidota > Bacteroidia > Bacteroidales > Bacteroidaceae > Bacteroides > Bacteroides sp. An19. Next base: position 153,118 of record NZ_NFKD01000002.1, read on the forward strand.
TGTGGATGTAGGGGGAGGTTCGACCGAAATCAACCTGCTTTCGCAAGGAGAATTGCAGTGCAGCCGTTCGTACAACATCGGTACCGTGCGTTTGCTGAACAAGGCGGTAAAGGAAAGCGAGTGGACGCGCCTGAAAGAGGATATGGCGGAACTTGCCCGCCAATATCCCGATACCAACATCATCGGTTCGGGAGGAAACATCAACAAGCTTTACCGGCTGGCGGAGAAGAAAGACAAGAAAGCCCAGCGGATGACGGTAGAAACCCTGCGTGGCTTGTACGACGAATTGAGTGTCTTGTCGGTGGAAGAGCGTATGGATAAGTTTAGCCTGAAGCCCGACCGTGCAGATGTTATCGTGCCTGCAGGCAACATCTTCCTGACCATAGCCGATATCTTAGGCTCCTCATATATCTATGTGCCAACCATTGGTCTTGCCGACGGTATCATCGATGGACTTTATGCCGGAAGCAAGGAAGAGCGCGAACACGGGAAATCATTGAAGTCGCTCGATGCGGAAAAATGAGGCTTTTTTTAATGAAGAATGAAGAATTAAGAATGAAGAATTTTCATCCAGCGTGATGAGTTCTTCATTCTTAATTCTTCATTCTTCATTTAATGCTTTTTAATCGTAATCAGCATTACGCCGTTCTTACCTTTTTCCCCGTAGGGAGCAATCTTTTCAGGGTCTTTTATGATTTCTACTTTTTCAACTGTATTCGGGTCAATCGTGAACAAGTCTTTTGTAGGGAATTCTTTCCCATCAACGAGAATCAATACACCTTGCGGTTCAAAAGAAATTATCGTGCTATCGCTTGCTGCACCTTCCTTATCCAGCTTGAACATTACCGGAACCGTATAGAGGGTCGCTACGGCTTTCCCGTTCTGCATGCCCGGTTCCCATTTGGGCATATCCGAAAGCACCCGCACGGCTTCGGCATCGAGGCTGGGGCTTACGCCACGTACGATATTCACGTCTCCGATGCTTCCGTCTTTTTTTACCGTAAAACGGGCGATGACCCTTCCTTCCGTCTTCTGCTGCTTGGCGTCTTCAGGATAGCGCAGGTTTGTGCTGATATACTCCATCAATGCTTTCATGCCGCCCGGGAATTGGGGCATCTGTTCTACCGCCGTATAAGGTTCTTCCTCATTGTCCGGATTGTTTTTGTCCCCCACGATGACTATCGTTTGGGGCTTTCCTTTAAGTGTATCGGCTTTTTCGATACTTTCACTTGTTACGGCATCGGATATTGCCGGAAATTCCGTAACTTTGACACGTGAAATCTCATTCAGCGGTTTCGAGATTTCGGGACGGGCAAAAGCGGCTACAGCTACTGCAGCCAGCGGAAGTACGTAGAGGTACTTGGCGCGTGCCCACGGGTTCGATTTTTTTCTCATCATCATAGTGATACGTTTTTTAAGTGAACTGTGATTTAAGCTGTTGGCGAGAGAGTAGAGCCTTGAGCCAACGGCTTTCTTTATTAATAACAATTGATATTCCTTGGCGTTGACACCGGATGCCAGTACGGCTTCGTCGGCTTCGTATTCGTGGATGTTCTGCAATTCTTGCTTCACCAGCCATGCCGCCGGATTGAACCATTGCACAACGATGCACGCTTGGGCAAGCAGCAGGTCCCACGAGTGCCGGAGGCGGATGTGGGCTTGCTCGTGTGCCACTATCGCCCTGTTGTCTTCTTGCAGGTCTGTGTCCGGCATCACGATGTAATGCATCCAGCTGAACGGGGCGATTTTCCCCGGATAACGTACCAGGATGCTCCCGTCTGCCAGCTTTTCTTTCCGGTTCCTGCGGATGACGGTACATATCCGCCCGATTCCGATAAGGCTCTTGATGCAGCAGCAGAAAGCTCCTATCAGGTAAATGCTTACCATTGTTTCTTGCCATCCGAACCGGGAAACCGTTTCCGCGGCTTCTGTTCCTGCACGAAGTTCAGCCAGCATCAGCAGGCTTTCCAAGTCCGATACGGTCTGGTTCAATGCCGTAGGTTCGCTGATGGCAATCTTCACCGCAGGCAGGAGGCACGACAAGACCAATATGCCCAGCAATGCCAGCCGGTTGAACCGATGAAACGTTTCCTTGCTCAGCAATACCTTATAAAAAAGGTAGAACAAAGCCAGGCAGACCGATGCTTTCAGTATATAGATAAAAAATAGTCCCATATCTTTTTGAGTTTTTAAGTTTTTGAGTTCTTAAGTTTTTAAGTATGTCCGCAGATAGCCAATGTAGGGGCGTATCGCATACGCCCTGAAAAACATCCACGTGGATTAGTTGATGCATTCGGGCGTATGCGATACGCCCCTACAGGCAATTTGGCAAAATGAGGACATTCATATTGAGTTTTTAAGTTTGTTGGTTTTTAAGTTCTTGAGTTTATCTTTTAGTAATTCAATAACTCCAAACTGACAAACTAAAAAACTCAAAAACTAAAAAACTCAAAAACTAACACAACCTTATTTCCCTTCCTCCACTTGCTTGATAAGCTCTTTCAGCTCCTCTATCGAAATCTCCTCTTCCTTTACCAGCGAAGAGACCACCCCTAAGTAGGAATTGTTGAAATACTTGCTGATGACGCTTTTCAGCGTCCCGCGCTTGAACTCGTCTTTCGACACGGCGGCACGGTATTGGTACGTATTGCCGAATGCCGTATGCGCCAGATAGCCTTTCTCTTCCAGTCCGCGCACAATGGTGGAAAGCGTATTGAAGTGCGGACGCGGCTCGGAATAGAACTCCAGCAGCTGCTTGACGAACAAAGGACCTTTCTCCCAGAAAAATCCCATTACTTCTTCTTCTTTTGCGGTCAGTCTTTTCATGCTATTTCCGTTTGTTTTCCGCAAAGTAACTAAAAGTTTTAGTTATTCAACTAATCTTTATAGTTAATAATAGTGAACAGTGGCGAAAGTCTGTGGAGGAAATAGAAAAAAGCATATTTGCGGAAAGCGTATGTTGTAATGCCAATGCTTTTGCGGTAATATAGCAATTTATATCAGTAAGTTTTATGGTTTCCAATTCAAAACCGTACGTTCTCGATATGGAAACCGTACGTTCTCGATATGGAAACCATACGGTTTTGATATGGAAACCATAAAATCTATTTATTTGACTGCATAAAAGAAGTAGTGCTTAAAAGCAAATACAGGCTTGTCTGTTTGATAAGTTACCGTTTCGTTTATTTTTAATGAATTCCGCATTTTGCCCAATTGCTGTAGGGGCGTATCGCATACGCCCTAAAGACATTCGCGTGGATAGGTAGACGTATACGCCCGGAAAACATCCGTATGGATAAGTGGACGCATTCGGGCGTATGCGATACGCCCCTACATGGGATGTTTGCGGAATTCAATTTATTTTTTATTTATTGGGTAGGCTTGGAATGATGTTTTATTTTTATCTTTGCAAAACGAACTTAATAGACTGGCTATGAAATATAAACTCATCTTTTTTGCGGCTTGTTTCTTGTATGCTTTATCGGGCATGGCAGGCGTTATGGAGCTTGACGTGACCCGTCATGGAGCCGTAGGCGACGGGAAGACATTGAACACCGGTAGCCTGCAAGGTGCCATTGACGGACTTCATGCCCGTGGAGGAGGGGTTTTGCGTTTCCCCGCAGGGCGTTATCTGACGGGAAGCTTGCGGCTGAAGTCGGGCGTGACGCTGTATCTGGAAGAGGGGGCTGTGCTGCTGGGGAGCACTTCGCCTTACGATTATCCGAAGTTCAGTACGGAAAAAGAACTGAAGGTGAACAATGACCATTTCGATCAGGCGCTGATTTATGCCGACGGGGCTGAAAATATCGGCATTACAGGAGGCGGATGCGTAGACGGGCAGGGCAGGGAACTGGCTCTGACCATTGATAGCCTGCACCATACGGGGGAGCTGGTCGACCCGCATTACAATACGTATCGCAAGCGTCCCAATACACGTCCCAAGCTGTTGTTCGTCAGGGGATGCCGGAATGTGCGCATACATCGTGCCAGCTTCAGGAGCAGTGCGGCATGGGGGCTTTCGTTCTCGTTGTGTACCGATGTGACGCTGGATAGCCTGCACATCGAAAACCGGGCGTATTGGAACAACGACGGCATAGACATCAGCGATTGCAAGGACGTGCGCATCGCCAATTGTGATGTAAATTCGGCGGACGACGGCATTTGCCTGAAGTCGCACAACCGGGATGCGTGCAACGACCGTGTGTCTATTGCCCATTGCCGGATTATCAGCAGTGCCAGCGCCATTAAGTTCGGGACTGAGTCGGGTGGAGGCTTCAAGAATGTGACGATAGACGATATCCGTGTCAAGGACACCTACCGTTCGGCTATCGCCATTGAATCTGTAGACGGAGCGGCGATAGAGAATATCCGGGTGAGCAACATACATGCTGTCAATACGGGCAATGCCATTTTCATTCGCTTGGGGCACCGGTCTGGCGAGGCGCCGGGCTATGTGCGGAATGTAAGCATCCGCAACCTGTATGCCGAGATTCCTTTCGGGCGTCCGGATATCGATTACGACCTGCGCGGTCCTGCCTTGCCTTTCTTCCACAATCCTTTTCCTGCTTCCATTTCGGGCATACCGGGACATGACGTTGAGAATGTGACGTTGGAGAATATCGAAATCGTTTATCCGGGACGCGCGTCGAAAGGCATGGCGTATATCTCGTTGAGCCGGCTGGCGGATGTGCCCGAAAACGTAGACGGCTATCCCGAGTTCAGCATGTTCGAGGAATTGCCGGCGTGGGGATTTTATGTGCGTCACGTGTCCGGTTTGACCATGAAAGACATTACGTTGCGTTTGCGCGAGGACGATTACCGTCCGGCATTTGTGTTCGACCGCGTAAGCAGGTTGAGCCTTTCGGATATCGTTTTGCCCGAAGGCAAGCAGGCGGGGCAGGTGGTGCTGAGGCAGACCGGCTTGCAACGGAAAGCGAGAGTGCCCGAAAGATGGATTTTTTCAATTGACAATTAACAATTGATAATTGGAAAAACTTTATTATCTTTGCGCCCGAAAAATCAGTTCATTATGGACAGGCAATCACGTTACAAAGACTTTTCGGCTTTTCTGGCAGCACATTTTCCGTTCAAAGTGCAGAAGTTGTCGGTAAATGCAGGATTTACGTGTCCTAATCGTGATGGCACGAAGGGATACGGTGGTTGTACGTACTGCAATAACCAGACATTCAATCCCGAATATTGCCGGACGGAAAAACCAATAGCAGTGCAGTTGGAAGAAGGGAAACAGTTCTTTTCCCGTAAATATCCACAGATGAAATATTTGGCTTATTTTCAGGCATATACCAACACTTATGCCGGATTGGAGCAGCTGGTGCAGATGTACGAGGAAGCTTTGGCTGTGCCGGATGTGGTGGGATTGGTAATCGGGACGCGTCCGGATTGTATGCCGGAGGAATTGTTGGACTATCTGTCTGAATTGAATGAACGGACATTTTTGTTGGTTGAGTATGGGATAGAAAGTACAAACGATGTAATTTTGCAGCGTATCAATCGTGGACATACCTTTGCTTGTACCCAAGAAACTGTACGGCGTACAGCGGAAAGGGGGATACGGACAGGAGGTCATGTCATAGTAGGTCTTCCGGGAGAAGATGGAAAACAAGCACTGCTGGAGCAGACCAAGGCTTTGTCGTTGTTGCCGCTGACTACCTTGAAACTGCACCAGTTGCAGTTGATAAAAGGAACACGGATGGCATACGAGTATGAAAGAAATCCCAGCGATTTTCATTTGTATTCGGTCGATGAATACATCGATGTGGTGATAGATTATGTGGAACATCTGCGTCCAGACCTGGTGTTGGAGCGTTTCATTTCCCAATCTCCCAAAGAGCTGTTGCTTGCTCCCGACTGGGGATTGAAAAATCACGAGTTTACCGCCCGCTTGCAGAAACGTATGTGCGAGCGTGATGCCTGGCAAGGAAAATATTACATATAATAATAGGTAAAAAGGTTAAAGTTTAAAAAGTCACTAATTTGAAACAATCATGAAACTGAAAGGGAATGTACATTATGTAGGTGTGAACGACCGCTCGAAAGCGTTGTTCGAAAATTTATGGCCATTACCATACGGAGTGTCTTATAACTCTTATTTGATAGCCGATGACGAGATGGTGGCATTGGTAGATACGGTTGATGTGGCTTTCTTCGAAGTATATCTGAAGAAAATCAAGTCGGTAATAGGTGACCGTAAAATCAATTACTTGATTATTAACCATATGGAGCCTGACCATTCTGGTTCTATCGCCTTGATCAAGCAATATTATCCCGATATCGTATTGGTGGGCAACAAGAAAACATTCGATATGGTGGAAGGTTTCTATGGTATTGGAGGCGACCGTTATGTAGTGGGTGAAGGTGATTTCCTGAAACTGGGACATCACAATTTGCGTTTCTACTTGATACCAATGGTACATTGGCCCGAGACGATGGTTACGTTCGATGAAACCGAAGGTATCTTGTTTTCGGGAGATGCGTTTGGTTGCTTTGGTGCATTGAACGGTGGCTGTATCGATAAGGATATCAATACCGAAATCTACGAAGGTGAGATGCGTCGGTATTACTCGAACATTGTCGGTAAATTCGGCAATCCGGTACAGAAGGCTTTGCAGAAATGCAAGGGACTTGATATTCAGATGATTTGTTCTACCCACGGACCGGTATGGACGGAGAAGATTCCGCAAGTAGTTGACTTGTATGACCGCCTGAGCCGGTACGAAGGAGAGGAAGGTGTGGTCATTGCATACGGAACGATGTATGGCAATACCGAAGAACTGGCGGAAACCATTGCCGAGGAACTGAGCGCACAGGGTATCAAGAACATCGTGATGCACAACGTATCGAAGACACCGCATTCGTATATTTTGGCAGATATTTTCCGCTACAAAGGTCTGATAGTGGGATGTACTACCTATAATATGCATCTTTATCCCGAAATGGAAGCTTTGCTCAGTAAGGTAGCTGCCCGCGAGATGAAGAACCGTGTGATGGGCTATTTCGGTTCGTATACCTGGGCAAGTGCAGCTGTAAAGAAACTTGCCGAATATGCCGAAAAGTTGAAGTTCGAAATTGTAGGCAATCCGGTTGAGATGAAGCAGAGCATGGGGCAGGACACCGCCCGTCAGGCGAAAGAACTGGCGAAGGCGATGGCAGAACGGCTGAAAGCTGACCGCAAGTGATGTTTTTTTCACCACAGATTACACAGATTAAAAATAAATAAAATAATCTGTGTAATCTGTGGTGAATTTTTAAGAAGCCTATGATACAGAAACTGTACGACAAGCACAATGATCCCGATGTGTTGCAGCATATCGTGGATATCTTGAATGACGGAGGAATTATCATTTATCCTACCGACACGATGTATGCGATGGGATGCCACGCTTTGAAAGAACGTCCTATCGAAAAGATTTGCCGACTGAAGAACCTGAATCCGAAGAAGAACAACCTTTCTATCATTTGCTACGATTTAAGCAATATCAGCGAATATGCGCAAGTAGGGAATGCCACTTTTAAGCTGATGAAACGTAATCTTCCCGGTCCCTTTACCTTTATCTTAAAAGCTGACAGCCGTCTGCCCAAGATATTTCGCAACCGAAAAGAAGTGGGTATCCGTGTGCCCGATAATACTATCATCCGTGAAATTTGCCGTTTGCTTGAAGCTCCGATTCTGACCACTACCTTGCCTTTGCGGGAAGGTGAGGATATAGAATATATAACCGATCCTGAGTTGATTGATGAAAAATTCGGCGAAGAAGTCGATTTGATTATTGACGGAGGTATAGGAGGCATCGAACCTTCTACCGTCATTAATTGTTGTGAAGATATACCCGAAATTGTCCGCCAGGGAAAAGGTGAACTGGAGGTATAAGAAAGAAAATTGAATTCCGCAAAACATCCTATGTAGGGGCAATTAGGTGAAATGCGGACATTCATTAAAAGAAATGTGCAAATAAACGAAGTAATTATGGTATTATCAACTTTATTGAATGTGGTTTTGCTGGCTGCAGAATCGGGAACGACATTGGTTAATGTAGAAGATTTGCTTGACAAACTGTTGAATTGGAGTATTGATGCAGGAAAAAGTATTTTGGCTGCCTTGATAATCTTCATTATAGGGCGTTTTGTCATCAAGCAGATTAATCGTCTGTTCCGGAAAATACTGGAACGGAGGAAGTTGGAAGTGAGCGTACGGACTTTTTTGGAAAGTCTGGTCAGTTTGTTGCTAAATATTGTACTTGCTTTTGCTGTTATCAGCAAGTTAGGAGTGGAAACTACCAGTCTGGCTGCTTTGCTGGCTTCGGCAGGTGTGGCTATTGGTATGGCATTATCAGGTAATCTGTCTAATTTTGCCGGTGGTCTGATAATTCTGGTGTTCAAGCCTTTTAAGGTGGGAGACTATATTGATGGCCCTGACGATGAAAGCGGCACCGTGAAAGAAATTCAGATATTCCATACAGTGTTGACCACTGTGGATAATCGGATTATTTATGTACCGAATGGATTATTGAGCAGTAATGCCATCACCAATTACAGTAAGCAGGAGACACGTCGTGCCGAATGGGTTTTCGGTGTAGAATATGGTGAAGATTTTGAGCGGGTAAAAGAAGTGCTTCAACGCATTATTGATAATGATCCGCGTATCTTAAAGACTCCGGCACCGATGATTGCTTTAGGGGCTTTGTCTGCAAGTAGTGTGGACATTAAGGTACGTGCATGGGCAAAAACGGCAGACTATTGGGATGTTTATTTCGATATGAACAAGACGGTATATGAAACCTTTAATAAGGAAGGTATCGGTTTCCCATTCCCACAATTGACCGTACATCAGGCGAAAGACTGATAGAGGCGAAACGATGATAAGCCAAGGGGCGAGGCTGTTTTTATAATCTTATCACAGCCTCGCCTTGTTTTTTACATGGGATAAATTCCTGTGGCGTAATGTGTGATATCGGAAATGCAGCGCGTAGCCTGCGTACGGTCTGAGTTCAGGTCGTATATCAGGACATTAGACTGCGGAATGACATTTTCAAAGCATTCTGAATGTGTGGAGATGTAGAGTTTGCCGTTTTGTGCATCAATGGTCATACAGTCGAAACCATTGGCATTCGGGGCATCTTTCCGGATGTCGATGTACGGTTCTATTTTTCCGTTATCGGCTGACAGGCGTGAAATACGAGTTTCACTTTCCGGGAAGTAGATATTGTTTTTATACGAAAAAATACTTGACGAGGCGGTGTTGAAATAATCTGGTGAGATGGTTGTCCTGATTTCTGTTTCTTTTGCGATGTCCCATGATTCGAGGTCGATATAATAAAGGTAGGTTACGTTGTTTCCACGTGTGTATGTGGCTGCTACCAACGTACCGTCGTCTAACAGGCATAGTCCACAGATGAGATTCCCCTTTCCCAAAGCCAACGTGCGGTTAATCTGGTTGCTGTCTTTGCTGAATTCTACCAGTTTTGTCTCCGACCAAAATCCGCCGGCTCCTGCATAGATATGGCCGTCAATAGCCATCATACCGTTGGGAGAGATAATGGATTCGATGGTAACACCTTGATTGCCTAAGGCATAGCTTCCTTCTATCAAATGCAGTTCATCGGTTGTACTGTCGAAACGATATGCAGCTTGTGCGTCTGTGATAAATACATTGTGTTCGTCCAATACGATGATGTTCGATAAATTGGCTTCCACTTCAAGGCGTTCGTTTTCTTGCAAGCAACCCTCCGGTCTGGCAAATGTCATCATTTCACGGGGATAGGCTTTTTCTTTTCTCATGGTTTCTGCATCGGCGATAATCAGGAGTCCGTCTCCTTGTGGGACTTCGTCAAGGTCCAGATAGTCGTCACACAAAATATAAAGTTTGTTACCATGACGGTAGAGGGCATCTGCCTGGTTGCCCAGTTCGGTTCCATTTACTTTTTTGTATACATTTGTTTCTACAGTACCATCAGGAGCAATGTAGGATAAAGAGCCGTTCTCTAGCATGCGTGCCCCTCCGTTCAGTATTAATATGCCGTTTGGTGAAGCATATCCTTCAAGGGTAGGTTGGGATATGCTGTCGGTAGGCTCAGATTCAGGATGGAGAGTTTTGATGTTGTCCGAGCTGCAGGCTGTAAAGCATAAGTAGCCTGCCAATAGGAAGAACGTTGTTTTTCTCATAAAATGTAATTTCTTTTTTATTTCAGTTAGTAATGTCAATCAGGAGTTAAGAAGGAGTTGGAAGAAGTTATCGTCCGCCAGGCGGACTGGAAGTTAGATGCCAATACCTTTTTGTCTCTTTGTGAATGCTATCATAGAACACAGAATGCACAAATCTATACTGCGCATGGTATAAAGAAGAAACCTGCCGGGAAGCGGGTATAGTTTTCAAACTTGAACAGAGGAGTACCGGTGCTTCCTGCAAAGTCGAATACCCAAAGTTGATTGGTGGTATAGAACGGTCCCACTCCTTTCAGGGTATTGGCATATACATATCCTGTGGTGGGATTTACCCCTAGGCCATTGTACATTATTTGGGCTTTTTCATCCAGCAAAGACAAGTCTGTCAATATTTCATCTTGTGGTGTTTTGTTGCCTTGGTCTATGTCTGGACGGAAGTCAAGGCGATAAATAGTTGTTCCACTGGCATAATAAATTGTGTTGCCATGTGTGGCAAAGGCACATCCTGATGACCCGACTGACGGGACTTCGCTGATGTAATTTCGCTCCAGGTCTTCTTGAGTCGCAGGGTTGTACCGGTTCATGGAGATTTCACCTCCAAATTTAGTACTCATTATCCACAGGCAGTTGTCGGGAGCTGAAGCTATGCCTGTAATACCATATAACGAATAGAACGGTACTGAAATGTTTGTAATTTGGTCATTACCTGGAGTGATTTCGTAAAGTCCTGTCATGAAGTTTTGGTTGTAATAGGTGTACACCTTTCCATTGACAATGGCAAACGGTGCTTTGGGGGCTTCTTCCGAACCTTTGATAAAGGTCAGCGATGCATCGTTTTCGTTCATTCGCCATATACCGGCATTGTCACGGATATAAATGTGTTCTTCATCGATAACGGCAATGTGTGTAGGCCAGTCTAGCGGGCTGAGCGTCTCTTTCGGATAACTTTTCAGTTTCTTTAGTGTACGTGTGTCGGTTATGACCAACATGCCGTCATTATCCGATTCTGCTCCCATCGCATTGCCGTTCCCGTTTTGGGAAATGATGTAGGTTTTTCCGTTGTATTGACACATGTCTTGGGGTACATTGCCCAGTTCTGTACCATTTACTCGTTTGTATACATTGTCTACGATGTATCCTTCGGCGGTAATGTAAAGAAGTGAGCCGTTTTCGGAGGTCATATTTCCTTCGTTCAGAACAAATGTTCCTTTCGGGTCATCGAATGTGACAAGATAGAAGTTTATGCTGAGTGTAACGGTTTGTCTGTTTTCACCTTGTGCAGTCAATTGCAAGCTGAAGGTCTTGGAAACATTTTCCGAAGCCGATGGGGCAGTGATACCAATGCAGGTCGTTTCTTCGTTTATATTGACTTGCCATCCCTCGGGTACGTTGTCGGCTGTAATGCTGTTTATATGTTCGGCTAGGTATTTTATCTGGCAGGTCTCTCCCGGAACCACGATGACAGGTTGGTCTTGCCCTATGCTGTCGGTCAATTCGAATACCGGCGCTTGGAGTTCTACTGGAGTGTTGTCGTCTTTACATGCTGTGGTACCGATTAAAATCAGTATCAGCAGCCAATTGCATAAGTTCTTCATTTCCTTTTGGTTTTTTGTTTTGTATATCAATTTGTTATTTATGCGGATCAGGGGAGTTATACTATTATACTATGCGCGGTATGGATTTGTGTATTTTGTTAATGCCACAGTTCCGGCATGCTGTCTACGTTCTGTCCGCTTCGCATTACTGTACTTCATCATACCCAGATTAGTTAAAAAGGATAGCTTCGTCTGGTGTAAGATTAATAATCTTACAGCGAATGACCTATATTTTCACATTAGCATATTGTTTATTGACCTATTCTTCTGTGTATTCTTATGTAGTCTGTGTTCTATATAGCATCAACAAAAATGCACAATTGCATACCGCGATGGTATAACTTCTGATTAGCATTATCAGGCAGTTCTTAAGAAGCTGTTTTGAATTTATCGCCCAAAGCACACACGAAAACAGATACATCAAGCCAAGAAAAACTTTTTGGAGAAATTCAAAACAGCTTCTAAGTTAGCGTGTAGGAATTTCCTCACCCAGCATGTGCAGGTCTTCCACGCCACTCACTTCTGTAGAGCATTCGCCTATCCATCCGTTTTCCTGATTGATTCCGGTATATATCTTAATGAGGTCCACACCAGGTAAATCGACTTTATTACCGTCGCTGTCGGTTGCCCAGTCAATGTCAATAGCAGATTCATCGTTGGTATTCATGGCATTGTCGGCATATCCGTATGTAAACGGATAAAGGACAAAGTAGGTACCGTTTCCACTCTGGTCTATTCCATTTTGCGGAAGTCGTGAACCTTCGAAGCGTAACTCCTTGTCGCTAATCCATTGTGGATAATAAGACTGGGTATTATGGACGTTTTTCCGGATGTATCCTGTTTGTCCTTTGTTGTCTGTCCAGCAGATGTACGTTTGTTGTTCTTCTTCGGTGGCCGGTTCTCCTTCGGGAGCTTGGTAAACAATTTCGTAATCGTTGTAAAAAGCCATGTCACAACCGGCACTCAGAGCTGTTTCATACCATGTTTCCTGTTGAGGGTCGTGATGGGCACTTCCGGCTATTTCATACCATTGTCCATCGTCTGGCTGTCCGTCTTGATTTTCGTCTAATGCAACTTGGATGATACCCGGTTCGTAACTGCCTCCGCTTGCAGCAGTAGAAGCTCCTTGAAAAGCATTGCCCAGAATACGGAAATCCCGTAGTCCTGCTTTGTTTTCAATCCGATGGTCGAAGCCTACGATGACATAACCTCCATATCCTCCTAGCGAAATCATGCCACGATTGTTATTCCCGATAGCTTCCAAGGCTTTCCGGTTCATGTCTTCCTGTGTGTCGCCTTCTTCGTATTCAGGCATAGCATTGACAAACTGGCCTGGAGCTGGCATGTATTCGATTACTTGGGTGATGTATGCCGAACTGGTTGTTTCTTCCGGAGCATCGTTGTAATAGAAAGGTTCTGTGGCAAAGGCGAAATGTGCCGGAATATCGCCTGTACGTACGCTCCATTGTTTTTTGCCTTCGGAGGTGAAGCAGTAAAGATACCCCGGTGTTACGTAGTCGGTAGCATCGCTTACATAGATTTCCTTGGTTTCAGGGTTGACTGCAATGCCGTATGGAAGTCGGATATCGGCTTCTGTGCCATCGGTAATGAATTTGTCGGAAATCATTTTGCCTTGTGCCGTATCGTAGATGCGGTAACCTACTTCGTTGTTTCCGGCTGTGTAGCTCCATTCGGAAGAGATGATGTAAAGCAGGTCGTCATCCATCCACATTTGGTTGGCAGAGATTCCCAGGTTTCCGGTTACGGTTTCGGTAGTAGGGTCTATGACGTAGATATCCGAGCCTTCTCCATAATAGTCTCCCCGTGAAATAACATACAGGTTTCCTTTCGAGTCTTTTTCCATCTGGTGCAGGTTGATGGCTACATCAATGGTGTTGACCACTTGAAAACTCTCTAAGTCGATGACCGAAATGGTACGGTCATAATTCGGGTAACGGTAACCGCCCGAGTTGGCTACATACAGCCTTCCGTTAACGATAGCCATATCTTCAGGCTGATAACCTACTACCACTTCGCGGGTTATCTGGAAAGTATTCGTATCAAATTCTACCACTTTGCCGGGGCGTGCTTCTGGATCTATCTGAACCGGTCCGGCATACGAACTGACATAGGCTTTGTCATCTTCGAAGGTTATGTAGCGGCAATTAGTAATGTTGACGCTTCCCAGATGTTTGGCTGTGCATGCGTCCATCACTTCTACAAAGTGTGAACAGTTGACCACTACATATAGTTTTCCGTCGTGTATCTGAATGTCGTTGCCTACATCTCCCAGTTCTTTTACGATGTCGGGGTTGCTTTCCGGATAAATGTTGCGAAGGTAATATCCTCCCCGTGCATTGAAAAAGTCAATTGTACATTTGTTGCTTCCCATGTTTCCTTCGTTGAGAAGAAAAAAGCCTTCAATGTCCTTAGGGTCGGTAGGGTAGGTAATGATTTCCTGCTCCGAGTCGAGCACAGGCAGTTCTTCCCTGCATCCCGACAGCAATGCCAGCAGGAGCAGGACAAGCGGATATCTTCTGATTTTCATAAGAGGTATATTTTAAAACATATATTGCACGATGAATTTGAAATTGATGCCGGGCATCGGGTAGCACGATACTACTTCGTATTGTTGGTTCAGCAGATTGTTCACTTCCAAAGTCAGTTTCAATTCTTGCGAACGGATGCGTTGCCGTTTCGAAAGAGAACAGTCGCTGGTGTACCACGACGGTTGATAGTTGACGGGCAGGTTGGCTTGTGAAGAATACCGTTCGCCGGTATAGATAAAACTGTAACTGGCTTCCCACGAACGCCAATTGAAGTTAACCGCTGCCGATCCGCTGTGCCAGGGTATGTAGGGTATTTGTCCGCCATAAAATTCATTATCGGGATCGGTAAAGTCTTGTGCTTTCTGATAAGTGTAATTCAAGCGTCCGCTTAGCAAGGCTTCTTTACCCACTTGCCAGTCGGTTTGTACAGCTACATCTATGCCCCGGATTTCCACTTCACCCAGATTGACCATGGTCCAGCGGAAGAAGTTGGAAGTAGGGGTTGCTACTATCTTGTTCTTTACTTCGTTGTAATATACATCGGCTTGTAGCTCGATGTGTTTCATCCACAGGTTTTTGAAGTCTTTTCTGTAAGTTACACCTATATTATATTGGTGAGTATATTCAGGGTCAAGGTAAGCATTGCCTACGAATGTGTAGTACAGGTCATTCAGGGTAGGCATGCGAAATATCTGTTTGTAGAAGGCACGGAAATTCAGGTCTATCTTTTTAAACGGTCGGTAGCTCAGTATAACCGATGGTGTCCATTCCAGCTTGTCGGATGCCGGTTGTCCGTTTTCTTTCAGACGGTCGGATACAAACGTGCCCAGTACACTTGCCTGCAATTGTATGCAGTCGAAATGAAAGGCTGTGGCTGCAGCAAAAAGTCCTGTGTTCCGCCGTGGATAGACAAAGTCTTTTAAGTTTGCATTCAGCAGGTTGAATTGCCAGTCTGCCGACAGGTTCAGGCTCCAGTACGGTGTCAGGTCAAAGCAATTGGCAGTCGAAACATAAAGTTCCTGCTGCCGGTAACGGTTGTTGATGTACATCAACGATTCATCTTTGTTCGGGTCGGCAAGGTAATGCAGGTAATCGTAGGCATACTTAGCACTGGCAAGAAAATGATAACGTTCCGAGAAATCTTTCCGGAACAGTGCTTGGGCAAAGAAATTGGCATCGTTCTGGCGGTCTTCGTGTGTAAACTTGTTACGCACAATGGCTCCTGGATAACCTCTGTCGGAAAAGTAAGCATACAGTTTGGTACGCCAGTAGCCGTTTTTGATGTTACCGTATAACCCATGCTCGATGCGCAGGGCGTTTACGTCACCATTCTGGCGCACAGCAGTGGTGTCATAGCCTCCTTCAGTGGCATAGCGGAATTTATATTTACCTGTGGTGTACAAATACTCGGCACTGAAGGAACTGCTTAACTTTTCGTTGATTTGCTGTTCCCAAAGGATGGCAGGGTTTACTACTCCGAACGAACCAGTCTTGAATGTAGCCTTGACATTATATTTCTTGTTGTCTTCAAACTTGGGAATACGCGTCTGGAGATAGATGGTACCTGCCGAACCAAAGTCCTTAGCCGACTGGAAAATGGCACTTTTCTGTCCGTTGTAGAGTGTGACGCTTTCCATATTGTCGAGCGAGAAACGCCCCAGGTCTACAGTTCCGTTTTGTGCATTTCCCAGTTCGATGCCATCGTAGAATACCCCTACGTGGTTGGTACCCATACTTCGGATATTGACCGTTTTCAATCCTCCGATGCCTCCATAATCTTTCAGTTGTACACCAGAGAAATAGCGTAACGCGTCAGCAACGTTGTGCGAACCTAGCCTTTGGAGTTGTTCTCCCGACAAGCTCTGTACGGGAATGATGTCTTTCTGCAAGGCACGTGCGGTGACCAGCACTTCATTCAAGTGTTGCAGGCTGTCGGTCGAGTTCTGGGCATACAAAATGCAGGCATGGTTCCATACAGTCCAAAACGATAACAGCCAGACAAGCCGGCTTTTTTGTTTAACCATAAATAAAAAGTGTATTCAATAAACCAATTAACCGTGTTGTCCTCGCACACAGATAACATAAACTCTTGGCAGGTCTTCTGACTGACTTCTCTTCCGGAACCTTCCCAATACGTTTTTCAGATACAACGCATCAGTGGTAATAGCTTTTACCGGAAGATTATTGAAGCTTCACAGCAGCGGGACTGTCCGGGATTTTCACCCGATTCCCTTTTAATCCGCTTGTCTGAACAGACAGGCAGAACCAATTACGATGCAAAAGTAAGGTTTTTATTTTAAATGTGCAATAGGTCTGCAATAAAGCCATCGTGCCCACGATTTAAAGCCACTATGCGGTGTGCACATTTTATAAATTACTTGTAGGGGCGTATCGCATACGCTCTAAAAACACCTGTGTGGATAAGTGGGTGCATCCGAGATGCTTCACTATGCAGCATGACAAATGATTTTTCGCATTTTATTTCTGATTGACTATATCTATTGTATTTCTTGAAGTTCTCCGCTTGTTCCAAAATTGTTTTAAACACCTCGTCATTTGTTACTGGAGGGTAGCCATATTCGGTTAAGACCAAAATCAAATCCATTTTCAGTTCTGCCTTTATGTCATCACGAGTGGACCAGTCGGTGTACTTGGATTTATCTGCTACAATTTTCTTGATTTCAGCAGCGAGTTTAAGTAACTTATTTTCGGGATATTCAAAACTAAACTGTTTGGCTATGGATTTCAGAATATCATACATCTTTCTCATGGGCGAACCATTGGCTTCCGCCGAACTTTGCCTTCAGTTCTTCGATAGCTTGCATGGCACCTTCATACGTTGCACGGAACTTTGCTTCGTTCGTAGTCTGCTCTACCGCCAACTGCTGATAATCGTACTTGTCCAGCGTATCGAGGGCATAAGCATAATCGGAAACCACTTCTACCAGATTGAGGGCATCATCGGAAGTCAATGCTTCTTGTGCCTTGACCGTCCTGCCCAAGACGGCGACCAGCTGTTTCAATTCCGTGTAGCGTTGTTCCGTCAAAGCTTTATTGACGGCATAACCTTTCACCAGATATTCTTTTAATACTTTATTTGCCCAAATGCGGAATTGCGTACCGCGTAAAGAGTTTACTCGATAACCGACCGAAATAATCATGTCTAAGTTATAATAAGGTATTTGTCGAGTAACAGTTCTTTTGCCTTCTGTGCGAACTTGTGCAAAAAATGCACAAGTTGGATTTTCCTCCAATTCTCCAGTTTTAGAAGCTGTTTTGAATTTCTCCAAAAAGTTTTTCTTGGCTTGATGTATCCTTTTTCGTGTGTGCTTTGGGCGATTTTTTGGTCCTTTTCGCTCCTGTTCTTCGTCAGATAGCCCGCTAT
>NZ_NFKD01000020.1:0-62832 GCF_002160215.1 Bacteroides sp. An19
GCAACCAAATTCAGGGATGACCGTGCCGATGTCAACTAAATTAACGGATAGCTATAACCGAGGCAACTTTTAACAGGTTTAAGACTTTGAGATAGTCAACCAAAATCAGGCTAATACAGAACCAGCCATGCAGGACATCGTGGACAGCTATGTCCACCTGACGAAAGACAGCCCGTATTTGCTGCCCATCATCACAAAAGCGGATGGCACGGAACGGCGGCAGTACGAGCGGATGGAGCATAAAGTGAACTTTTACCTCAAGAAAATAGGCACGATGGTCGGATTACAGGCGCCCCTGACGACCTACACCGGGCGCCATACCTGGGCCAGCACCATGCGTGACATGGGCATCAGCCTGTCTGTCATTAGCAAAGGCTTGGGCCACGAAAGCCTGAAGACCACACAGATTTATCTTTCCTCCATCGACATGGAGGGCGTGGTGAAAGCTAACCGGAAAATGATAGGTAAAATTATGCGTGAATGAAAACCGGAATGTTCGACAAAATCCGTTGCTGTATAATATGAAGCGGCGGATTTTTGTAACTTATTGATTATCAATGTGCATTTTTGTATGGAATCCTATTTTAGTCGAACAAATGCAACCTGTGTTCGACTAAAATTCTGAATCTTTAAAATTTTTCTGTCGATAAATGGCTCTGTATTAAATCTTTTTATTACCTTTGCAACGTGTTCGCCGCTTCATATTATACAACAAATGTACAGCGGCGGCTTTAAAACGACTTAAATTGATTGAAAATTAAATACTTGTGATATGAGAAATGAAATGTTAAAGCGCACCGCGCTTTGTTCTTCTCGTCACATAACAACGGCAGGCCATTGTTGCTGAGTCTTTACTCCGGGATGCTGCCGCTAAACCTAAAGAATAAATGTAAACAACGCACGAAAACTTTATGAATAAGTTTGCAAAGCGTGGTGTTTCAAATTCGGAGAGGTATCAGTCAGCCGTCATGCGATTGTCATGGGGGTAGCGTAAGGAACGCGCTTTTTAGAATTAGATGACAAGGCTTCAGTTGACAAGGTTCTGAATAGTTCTACAAACGGTATCTGAAATCTCGTTAACTTGTCAACCAACAATACAAATATTATGCCCGACAAGCTCAATAGTGTAGATTACCATTGGTTTCTTGTCTGTACCAAACCCGGACATGAACCGGAACTGTGCGCACTCATCGAGCGTGAAAAGGACAAGATACGGAATATATTGGAAGTCTATTGTCCCACCCATACAAATGTCTACGTGCGTCGTGGTGACAAAGAACAGCAACTGCCCTTTTTCAATGGCTACGTGTTCGTGCTTGCCACCCAAGACACATTGGCTGAGTTTCTCCGTGACAACAATCCCGATGCTTATATCTGGTACAACCGCAAGCGTACACCGGACGAGAAAGCCACACTCTGTACCATACCCGAATCGCAGATGCGCGCTTTCCGTGACTATAACGAGAACTATGCCGACAAGGTGATTGTGCTGGAGCGTCCTTACTCGGACTATGCGTTCAACACGAAAACGGATGAGCCGAACGAAATCGTGCGTGTGGTCGACGGGCCGCTTGCCGGCTGCGAGGGCTACATCTGCCGTTTCCGCCGAAAAAAGGGACTGGTGTTCTGCGTGCAGGGCATGATGCCGGGCAGCCGGCTGACCGTCACCTACCCCAATATATCCGACCTCCATGTTGTCCGTCTGCACAATGCCGAGGGCGACCGTTTGTCCGTCGGAACAGAGAAAGGACGTGCCGTTGACCTGCTCGTCGGAATCCTGCAGGCCTGCGGCTACGGAGAGCGCGCACAGGCTATGCTTTATGAACTGACGGAACGCCTTGCTGCTAACCTGTCGCTGGTCAGCCTTTGCAAGGAGCTTGACAAGCAAAGCGAGAAAGCATTGGCTTGCCGTCTTGCACAGTTGACCGCCAAAGAGGCGGAACTCCTGATAAACCTTGCCCGCTACGAACACGACACACCCGGATATGTGAAAGAGAACTGGCCGAAGCTCATTCTCCGCCCGTTCCTCACGCCCACGTCGGGGATAGTCATGGATAAAGACGAAGCCATGATTCAACATAAGGATTATACGGAAATCATCCGCCGTGTGGAAATAACCGAAGAAGTTTACTATCCCAGCAGGCAGGAGGACGGGACGGCTACCACTACCTATTATGCACACATAGCCTCTCTCCCCGCTCTCTCCAGTGGAGAGAGGGCTGCGACCGAGGATGCCGGACAATCCAAACTCTCTCCCCACGGAGGAGAGTTGAAGAGGGGCTTCATCTTCTTTGCCAACTGGGACGGATTCCTCCGCGAGTATTTCCTGACAGCAGGAAAAGCCAACGAAAAGTTAGTGTCAGGAAAGGTACAGATGCTCCGTAGTGAAGCCACGAATACGGAAAGAGAAAAACTCATCGAGTCTTTCCGCAACTATTCCCCAACCTTATATAAGGTGCTGACGGATGCCGATTCAGCCGTAAAAGCCGTGCAGGATTTTAAAGTCGGTGAAGATACGTTGAACGTCTTTGCCATCCGGTCTTCTGCACAGGAAAAAGAGGCGGCAAAAGACAGGCTCATACAGACTTGCGTCCGCATCTGTAAGGAAATCAACACCACCAACCACCTTGCCGTATGGCGCAGGTACCTGCGGACGGTGTGGCTGCACGAGTAAAATTTAAGTGTAAAGTATCAGTGATGAGTGATTAACGCCTACTTCCTAACGCCTAAACACTGATGCCTAATCCCTAACACCTAATCCCTAAATATCGTGTTCACGATAGAGCAATTCACTTCCGAATGGAAACGCCTTCATCACCCCACCATGAACGTGGACGGTGACGTGGCTTTCTTCTATCAGTTGTACGGTAAGCTGTATCATCTTGTCGGAAAGGAAGCGAGATGCTTCGACAGCCATAGAATCCTTCCTTTCCTGCTCTATATAGAGAATACCATTGCCGTCGGGCTTGACGGCGTTTATGAATACAGGTACCGTAGCGTAGGCAATGTGGAGAGCCGCTGGTGCAACGGGTTTGACATGAGTGCCGGTGCCGACTCCGAAGTCCACAACCTTGTGGGCAGGGCCGTGGCGGACACCAAGTACAGCGCCCTCAGGCAATGGATGGTTGAAAGCGTACTGTCGGGTAATTTCTCCAGCCTGAGCGAGATGCTTACATGGTTCGTGCGCGAGGACAAAGTCTTGCGGCAAGTCTTTCCAGACCTGCGTTACCGCAAGGCGATGTTCATGCGGCTCGCTGGGAACAAGCAGGCTGCTAAGAAAATGCTGTGGGCAGATCTTGCCTTCAACTGGCGAGACAAGCACAGTTGTTCCTTGACGGATACCATAGCCAAAGAATTCCGCTACGAGACTTCTTTCGTGGAAAAAGAGGAAAAGACTTTGCTGAAGGAAACGGCAGAAATGCTTGGTGCTATCCATGCGGAACGATTAGATACTTATACGGTTATCGAGCAAAAGGATGATCGCAGGTTCACCTTGCGCCACAGGGACGGGCGTGTGTTCAGTAACGTAATTTTCCCGATGTCCGTTTCCGATGATGTACAAGACCGTCACCTTGCCGCCCAGCTTGTAACTTACAATAACAAAACATATATAAGCGGTCCGTTTGTATGGCTTACGGATGAAGCCCTGCCCGTATGGAACGGCAAAGCCCTTTGGAATGGCATCCAAAAGAAAGAGCAAGACGCGGCAAAACAGGTCTATTTCACTACCGACTTTGGCAAGCGGCTCAGCCTTTATGAAGATCTTTACGTCGTGCCCGAAGACCCGGAAGAAGCCTACTATGCCGACATGGGCATCTATTTCGACGAGCCGAACATCTTTGATTTCTTAGGAGGCCGTCCGAACGGCAGGGTGATTTATTTGGGCAGCTGACAGTCAGAAAAAACATCGTAAAAAGTGGATAACAACAGACAGAAGAATGTACAGACGGCAGCAGTTCCCGTAGACAGCAAAAATGTAACCGGTTTCGGTTTCATCGCCTACGCCAACTCCCGCGTTGAGAAACTGCGGAATGAGGAACGTTATGATGCGGCCAACAAACTGAAAAAGTATATCAGAAGGTTCATTGCCTATTTAGGCCAGAATGAAGTTCCTTTCAAGGACTTCGATGCCCTGCTGATGCGAAACTACCATACATGGCTGAAGAACCAGGAGCTGGGACGCAACACCATTTCCCTCTATATAAGGAATTTGAAACGTGTTTATAAACTTGCCGTAAATGACGGGCTTGCCGCCGACTGCAACCCTTTCGAGGGCATGGACGTGAGCTACCGCATCAAGAAAGACAGAAAAGGCCTGACGCTCAATGAAGTGAAATGTCTGCGCGGTCTGGACCTGCGCGGCGAATCAGAGACGACCGTTTTCGCCCGTGACATCTTCCTGTTCACTGTCTATACCAAGGGAATGAGGAGCGACGACATTTTCCGCCTGACAAGCAAAAATATCAAGGACGGCCGGCTCACCTACCGCCAACATGTCACCGGCAAGGAAATCTCAATTCCCTGGGAGCCGGCTTTGCAGGAGATAGCTGACCGCTACAAACGGAAAGGCACGTCCCTCATCTTCCCCGTCATCACGGCAAAATCCCCACGTGAACAATGGAAGCAGTATGATAGTCTTCTACACCGCATCAATTACAACCTGAAGAAGTTGGGTGAGATGATAGGGCTCGATTATCCGCTGAACCTCACTGTTGCGAGGCATTCGTGGAATAGCATGACGAAGAGCGTAAGCATAAGCGACCTCTTATAAAATTAAAAATTAAGATACAGGTCAATGATGGCAGCTTTCACGGCTCAAGCCGTTTTAGCAACGTTTACCGGTGAAACTGTGTCGGCTGTCATCATAATTATAATAGTTAGCGCTAATGAGGCTGAAAACCAGCTAACTCAATAGCCAAAAGCCACACAGATGTTATATTTAGGCTACAGAGAACCGTTTCCCAACGAATATGCCTTCATCTGCCATTGAAGGTGTCTTCATCACACGACGAAAGCGTCTTTATCGCCCAACGAAGGAATCTTCATAAAAACTGGGTGCAAAAATTGGATGCTAAACTATAATAACTCACCGTAAAAACTTAATTCATTCTCAGATGAAACGATTAGAAGAAATTAGCCGTGAGGAGCTGATACAAGAAGTCATCTCAAACTCAAAATACTTGGAAGAAATTGAAGCGGCTCGTAAGGATGAAGAACGTATGATAGCCGAACTTGAAAAACAGGTGAAGCTACTTGAGGACATAACGAAATCCATTAGCCAGGGTGAATCCGGGATTGCCGAGGCGATGCCTAAGTTACAGGAACTGCTCAAGATGAAGGACAGGCTAACACCCGAGCTGCGAAATGAAGTGGAAACCTTGGCAAAAAACTGCTCTTTGTACGAAAACAATCGCAGGCATTTGTGAATAATGAAAGCTTATGCCGTCAACCATCGGCATGAGTGCTGACAAATTATAAATATCAACCGAATTTTCTCATTTATGGCTTACTTTCTGTAAAGCAGGGAGTACGTCAGAATTGGACGCTTACAACTTGCATAATAGTTTTGGGTATATCAATATAAACCAACCATACTTTATCGTGTGAAATTAATTCATTCAAAATGAAAAGATATAAGGATTGTTTACTAATATGTAACGAAGGGCAAAAGCCAATTGAGTTACTTGATATTGTTGAAACAGTTTCTACTCAACAAAAGTATCAAACGGAGAGATATAAAACAATGGCCGACAGAGATACGCTTGCGGTGGATTTACGCGAGGAGGGATATCCACCTTCACGTTTAATTATGTCCACGAATGCGGATGGCAACGCCGTATCTATCGTGAATATAGTGCCAATGCGTGACAGTGGAATTTCCCAGTTAGGACACACTAAATACAATAATTTGTTGGACATTTTCAAGACCAAGGTTTTTGTTTCGATACATGAAAGCCAAAAAATGAGATCCAAGCGAATTCTGAAGATTATGCCATAGTGGATATAATTCCGAATTCCTTTTCCAAATTAAACACTTGGTTAAGCTGTTATCCTTTGTCGGGAAATCCTTTAGACGAAAGACGTTGGTTCGCGTTTATTGTTTCGTTACATACGAACCATGAAACGCTATCGACAGACGATTTAAAAAAATATCTTATGGAAAATTATAATTGGAATGAAGATGTAATTCACAAGTTCGCTTTAAAAATGGAGTCACAGCTCGCACTTCTAGATTATTACGATGAATGCCTTGGATAAATTGGCCATTGTGTTAACTTGTGTTTCAATATTCGTGACAGTCATCTCTATTGTTTGCTCTATTGTCTCTTCTCAGTCCGCGAAGAAAGCCAACGAATATAAAGAAGATATTCTAAGGATGGCCGATACCTTGAATCTATAAGGATTTACCAGTAAGTTTGAGACGGAAAGCAATCACTTTCTGGACAAGACAAGACCGCAAGATTGGTATAGAGGCGTAGAGGTAAATGCGATAATATCTCCTTTCAAAAGTGTTATAATCTCTTTCGGATAGTATTATAACTTGGATAACCGAGGCGGATGCTCTTCGCTGCAAGGTTCACGAGCTTAATTCAATAGTAGACCATTACGACATGGCTACCGGTGAGCAAAAGAGAAAAGTAGTAGATCAGATTCTGGAAATCAAGGAAATATTGCAGGACGAGGTGCGTCGCAATAAAGAGGGAATTCTCGGATCGTCCTGCAACCACAAACGTATTGAAAGAGGGCCAAGTAGCCCACGATAACAATTCGATTTATAATGACTAACACTTCCGCAAACAACAAACGCATAGCCAAGAACACGCTGCTGCTGTACGTCCGCATGCTCTTCATGATGGCAGTCAGCCTCTACACTTCACGTGTAGTGCTAAATGCTTTGGGAGTAGAAGACTTCGGTATCTATAATGTGGTTGGCGGAGTGGTTGCAATGTTTTCTATGCTGTCCGGTTCATTGTCGGCTGCTATAACCCGATTCATCACTTACGAGTTGGGAACGGGCAATCGGGATAATCTGAAAAAGATATTCTCATCGTCTGTAACCATCCAAGTAGGCTTAGCTGCGTTGGTTATCCTGTTGGCTGAAGCGGTAGGCGTATGGTTCTTGAATGTGAAGATGAATATCCCTGATGCAAGAATGACGGCGGCCAACTGGGTGTTTCAGTTTTCCATCCTGACATTTGCTGTCAACTTAATCAGTGTGCCTTATAATGCAAGTATCATTGCGCATGAACGGATGTCAGCTTTTGCCTATATCAGCATATTGGAGGCAATAGGAAAATTAGTGATTGCATTTTTGATAGTAATCTCGCCGATGGACAAGCTGATATTCTATGCTATCCTGATGTGTACGGTTGCTTTGATTGTTCGTTTTACATACGGGGCTTATTGCAAAAGACATTTTGAGGAATGCACCTATCATTTCATTTTTGACAAGGATTTATTGAAGCGGATGTTTGGCTTTGCCGGATGGAACTTCATTGGGGCGGCTTCCGTAGTACTACGTGATCAAGGAGGTAACGTGGTTATCAACCTTTTCTGTGGTCCTGCTGTAAACGCGGCGCGCGGAATAGCGTTCCAAGTAAACAATGCTATCAACGGTTTTGTTACAAATTTTATGATGGCATTGAATCCGCAAATAACCAAATCATATGCGGCTGGTGACTGTGAATATATGATGACACTAATATTTCAAGGTGCACGGCTTTCATTTTATATGCTGCTACTGCTTTCGCTTCCAGTATTGGTCAACACACATTATATATTAGGGCTTTGGCTGAAAATTGTACCTGACCATGCCGTGCTCTTTGTGCAGTTGGTGTTGGTATTTGCCATGAGCGAATCCATCTCGAATCCGTTGATAACAGCCATGCTTGCCACTGGAAAGATACGTAATTACCAGCTTGTGGTAGGCGGACTACAAATGATGAACTTGCCTATATCTTATTTGTTGTTGCGTATGGGAATGTTCCCTGAAGTGGTAATTGTTGTGGCCATTTCCATTTCGCAATGTTGCTTGGCGGCACGATTGCTGATGTTGCGGAAAATGATCGGTTTGACTGTACGGAAGTACCTGAAGAAAGTATATATAAACGTATTGATAGTGACGGTAATCGCTTCTATATTCCCTTATCTGTTGGCTGATTACATGAAGGAAACTTTCTTGTATTTCATCCTTCTGAGTCTGATTGCGCTTGTATGCACAGGCATAACCATTTACTATATAGGTTGCAATAAGGCAGAAAGACAATTTGTAAGGAACAAAATACATACAATTATTAATAAAATCAAATGAAACGGTTACATAATATAGATTCATTGAAATTACTGTGTGCGGTTTTAGTGATATTCATTCATGTTCATACATCATACCAAGAATACATTATGCCTCTTGTACGGTGTGCAGTTCCATGCTTTCTTATCATTTCTGGTTATTTGATTTTTACGGAAGACGTGATGAAGTTGGAGGGGCATTTGAAAAGAAGCACTAGTAAAATATTTCATATCTTAGTTTGGAGTACGTTGCTATTTGCTTCCGTGAAGTTTATTTTTGCGTTCAAGAGTGGAGATTTCAGTTTTTTGAGCCTAAACGCATTCGGCAAGTTTATTCTGCTGAATGAAAATCCATTCGGTTTTCATCTGTGGTATATAGGTGCTTATTTGTATACTCTCATTATAGTACACTTCTCTGTAAAATATAATAAATTAAAATATATATGGTTCTCAGTGCCTTTCCTTTTGCTGCTAGATTTATGCTTAGGTAAATATAGTCTTGTTTTATGGCATAAAGAATTCCCTTATATATGGGTACGAAATTTCTTATGCGTGGGGATTCCTTATTTTTGCATCGGAATGTTGTTAAGGAAATTGAAAGAACAAATATTGGAAATTAAGCATTTACGAATATTAGCATTTGGGGGGTGATTTTGTTTTCGTTAACATCTATTATAGAAAATAGGCTGCTCATTGAACTTCATGCGAATACCACAAGAGACCATTACATCAGTTCAACTTTTTTGGCTATTTCATTATTCATACTTTTTCTGTCTATAACGCAAACTAAGGCGAATGCTTTATCTGCATTAGGCGAGAAAGATTCCTTATATATATACATATTCCATCCTTTGTTTGGAATGTTCTTTTCAAAAGTAAACAAATATTTACCGAATTTATGGCAAGAAATATATTTGTATGGAGCACCTGCTATAATACTGATTATGACTATTATATTTAGTAAATCATTGCGAATTTTACATATAATCAAATGATACAGATTAAAGACAAGGCCGACTGTTGCGGTTGTACTGCTTGTGCCAGCATCTGTGCACATAATGCCATTACCATGCAGCCTGATGCATTGGGCTTTCTTTATCCCGTGGTTGACAAGGACAAGTGTGTAGACTGTGGGCTGTGTGAGAAAGTATGCGCCTTCAATGATCATTACGATACCTCACTTAATTTTGAAAAGCCAATAGCATACGGTGCCCGCCATAAAGATATGCGCGAAATAGAGACAAGCCGCAGTGGTGCAGCGTTTATTGCCATATCCGATTATGTATTGGAGAATGGCGGAGTAATTTATGGGGCGGGATATACCGATCATTTTCGTGTAGTACATAAGCGGGCTACCACAAAAGAAGAGCGTGACGAGTTCAAGGGAAGTAAGTATGTACAGAGCGATATGACAGGAATATTCCGTCTAGTGAAGAAAGATTTATGTGACGGACTGACCGTTTTGTTTTCAGGTACACCTTGCCAGACATCAGGGCTTAACTCTTACGTAGGAAAAAGACTGCGGGAGAACTTGTTCCTTGTAGATATTGTTTGTCACGGAGTGCCAGGACCTTACTTATGGAGGGATTACTTGGCTTATCTCGAAAAGAAGCAAGGTTCACCCATATGTTGGGTAAATTTCCGCGACAAACAAAAGTATGGTTGGGCTGCGCATCATGAGACGTTTAAATTTGCTAACGGGGGGGGTAAAATGAGCTTTACTTTTTTATTCTACAAACACATTATGTTCCGCAAGTCATGTGGAAAGTGTCATTTTACCAATACAAAGCGGCCAAGTGACATTACGTTAGCCGATTTTTGGGGCTTACAAAGGACTGATCCAACATTTAATGCAGACAATAAAGGTTGCTCATTGGTTCTTCTAAACACGGAAAAGGGTAAGAGACTTTTCGAAGCTGTTCAAGACAGGATGAATGTCATTCCAGCCAAACTTGAAAACTGCCTTCAGCCTAACATGATATATCCTACGGTAATCTATCCAAAACGGGATAAGTTTGAAAAAGACTACATTAGGCATGGATTTAAGTATATCTATTTCAAATATGGAGAAGAAGGGTGGCGGTATAAATTACGCAATTTTCCCAATAGGGTGAAACAGACAATTAAAAAGATTATACGTAAGTGAGCAAAAAAAGAACTATTAGAACTTTTTATAAATAAACATATGTTTAAAATATTGCAGTACCCCATTCCGCTTTCAATATTAGTATTGTTCTTCCTAACCTTTTTTGGTACGGTAAATATACCAAATACGATACGCTTGATATTGATATTGCCTTTTGTTTTTATAGGTATAAAACGTAAGTATCTTTTTAAGTGGGTTATTATATGGTTGTTGTCTGGTTTGATAATGAGCATGATTTCAAGTTTCATTTTTAGGGGACAGGATTTCCTATCTTCTTTTAAGGCAAGTCCAGTCATACTAATGATACTATTCTATTTTTTAATATGCTATATTCATCCAACTGTACGAAATACGGAGAAAAGCATCGCATATTTGGTTCTTATTTTTGATGTGATTTACATATGTCAATATTTACTCTACCAAAAAGGAATTGTATTTCTTCCTATGAATGAAGACATATTGAGGTCTGAAGGAGAAGATGTCAGATTCAGAATGATAGGCAGTGGATTATCTTCATTGGGTATTTTCCTTGGTGCTACAAAGTATATGGTTTTAAAAGAAAAGAAATGGCTTGCAATAATGTGTCTGTCATTAATCGTAATACTCCTCATGGCTTTTAGAACAATGATTGCATTTTCTGTTTTATTTTTGTTTTTCTTGGTCTTAAAGATAAAAGGTTTCAAGCGGGAGTCTTTATGTATATTAGCAGGTGCTGCCATTATCGCTTTTTTACTGCTACAGATTCCCGTTATTTATGATAAGGTCGGATATATGTGGGACAAGCAGTTTGGCGAAAATGCGGAAACGCTATCAAACAAAGATTATATACGAAATGTAACTTTATACTATTATCTGTTCGATTATTTCAAATCACCAGTGGAATATTTCTTTGGAACTGGATTGTCCATACCAGGAACAAGTCAATATAAGACTTTAGAATATCTTGGAAGTATGGGAATTATTTATTTGGACTGGGGGTTATTGGGGCTGAGTTGGATGATTGGAGTCATACCAGTACTGTGTATGATTATTTACAGTGTAAGAAGCTTTCAACTGAAAGTCAATCCACAATATTATTATGTAGGATTTTGGTTCTTGTATTTGATTGTTTCCTCAATTACAACAGCGGAGTTCTTTCGAGAAGGGAATTTCGTGGTTCAGGCTATATGCCTGTATATGGTAGAAATGACTCATAAACAATATCAGTATGAAAATAGGAATACTTACATTTCATAGAGCTCTGAACTACGGGGCCGTGTTGCAAGCCTATGCCTTACAAGATTATCTTCGTAAGCAAGGATTGGACGCAAAGATTATAGACTATAGGCAACCTTTTATAGAGAGCCAATATGCTTGTTTTTCCATTCGTAGATGTCTGTCTAAGAATCCTTTGATATTTATCTATCATATTATGAGGGAAATACTCAATTTGAACAATCGGATTGGGAAAAAGAGACATTTTCGAAATTTTTCAAAAAAATATTTAAGAGTTACCTCGAAAGTGTTCCATAAAGATGAAATCCCACAAGATATGGATTTGTATTTGCATGGAAGTGACCAAATCTGGAATGCGAAGTTGACAGGTGGATATGATTTGGTTTATTTCGGTAAATACCCAACCAAGCATGGATTAAAGGCAAGCTATGCTGCAAGTATGGAGAATAGGGAATATACTAAGTCAGATGGTAAGATTATCTCAGAGGGTCTTGCTTTTCTTGACGTCATATCCGTTCGAGAAAAAGGATTGATTAAATTATTGAAGCCGTATACAGAAAAGAACATTGTCCAAGTTGTAGATCCGACATTACTTACAGACAGGGTTACTTGGGATGCTATTGTTTCATCAGTTCAGGAAGAAGAGGAATATATCTTTATATATGTCGTGGGAATACAGAATAATCAGAAAGTGAGGTGTTTAGCCACAAAAGTTGCTAATAGATTAGGTGTAAAAAAAATTATTGATTGTAAAGAAAAAGGATTGTCACCAGAGGAATTTGTATCATATATAAAAAATGCAAAATTCATTATTACGGACTCTTTCCATGCTACCGTTTTTTCTATTATATATCATCGTGATTTTTATACCGTAGCATCTAATTTAGGGAGTGATTTGCGTTTCACCTCTTTATTGGATTCAATAGGATTAGAAGACAGGGTGGTTTATGACAATGTGCGTACCGTTGATTATATAGATTATAGAAAGCTGAAGATAGATGAAAGACTGTCTCTATACACATTGGCATCTAAGCAATTTCTTCAAAACATATTGAATAAATGAAAATATTAAAAATTATTGAACTGTGTCGTAATTTTCGGAAAGACTGCAAATCCTTCCGATTGGTAATCGCCATGCTTTCTTTTAGCGCATTCTTTGCTCAAAGAATCAAATGTAAATTGAGTGATTTTTTATTACGTGAAAGGAACAAACGTATATTAAATTATTTAAAGCACAAGTATTCCGATGTAATTAACAATATGAAAGATATTGTGGATAATGGTATTGATGGGACAAATAATAGGATAATATGGGTTTGCTGGTGGCAAGGAAAAGACAACATGGACGCATTGACAAAATCGTGTTTGGATTCTATTGTCAAGCATTCCAATGGTGCAAAAGTTATCATGATTACTAAAGATAATTATAGTGAATATGCAAATATTCCAAATCATATAATTTCAAAACTAAATCATGGAATAATATCTTTTACACATTTCTCAGACATACTGCGAATGAATCTTTTGTATTTACATGGAGGTTTTTGGCTTGATGTCACAGTTTTGTTAACGGCAGATGTACCTAATGAATTATTTTCTACCCCATTATTTTCAAGAAAAGGAGAAAAATATGGCTTTTATGTTTCTGATTGTAAATGGGCGGGATTTATGATTGGAGGTCAAAAGGGATGTATTCTTTTCCAATTCATGTGCGAGATGTTCAATGAATATTGGAAAAGAGAAAATCGTTTAATAGATTATTATCTGATTGATTATCTTATTAAGTTGGGTTATATGGAATTGCATTCTATTCATAGTCTTATTGATGCTATACCATATAATAACCCTCAGTTACATAGTCTCGAAAAACTGATGAATGTCCCTTATAATGAGAGCGAATTTCATCGTATTACGACAGATACGAGCTTTCATAAATTATCCAGAAAGGCGGAGCATCATAAGACAACAGATGGAATGCCAACATTCTATGCATATTTGCTTGATGGGAAATTATCTTAATAGCTATGAATACACCATTAATATCAATTATCATTCCCATATATAATGCGGAACACTTTATATCCCGCTGTATAGAAAGTGTATTGTCACAAAAGAATACAAATTTTGAACTCTTACTGATTGATGATGGAAGTACTGATAAGTCAAAATTCATATGTGATGAATACGCACGAAAAGACAGTCGTATTCATGTAATTCATAAACAGAATGGAGGAGTCAGTTCGGCAAGAAACTTAGGATTGGATAAAGCAAAGGGTGAATGGGTATCATTTGTTGATGCTGACGATTATCTAAGTGATGATTTCCTGAATATTGAACCGGCCCATGTTGACTGTGAGGTGATACAAAAGTCATATAACATAATAGAAAATATATCAACACCTCAAGTACATAAAATAAAAAAATCGCAAATTATAAGTGGTCAGAACCGTGTCATAAGTTTCTTTGTAAATAAAAGAAACAATGAGCTGTGGAATAAGATAATCAAAAGAAATGTAATAAAAGACCGTAAATTTGATGAGAACACAAAAATAGGAGAAGACATGCTTTTCTTTGCCACGTTGCTGAAGGATATTTCCCACTATGCACTATCAAGCATAGGCTACTATAATTACGTGAAAAATGATGGTTCTGCTATGAAAAGAATAAACGATAATAGAGCAGAAAGATATGAGATACTAAAGCAAAATATTCAGAAAATAAGAAAAGCGTGTGGTGATAATACAATTTCTGACTCTATAATTTATAGGTCATATATTTTAAATCTATTGAATAATTCTGTGACATCTAAGGATAAAATATTCGCAGAGGAAGTGTTCAAATCAATCAAAAAACGTTCATTATCCTATCTTTCTTCTTTTACAATAGTAAAAGTCTATTTGAAGTTCTTTTTCTATAGAAATTTAAAATGAGAAATAACATATCCATCATCCGCAATTGCTTCGGTTGCGGTGTGTGTGTCATATCCTGTCCGAAGCACATAATACAGATGCGTTTTAATGCCGATGGCTTTTATGAGCCATTTGTTACGGATGAGAATAAGTGTGTAAATTGCAGCCTTTGCCTGAAGAACTGCTCTTTTTATAACACTGAGGACGATTTCGAACATTCCTGTGTGGATGGCATTGCATCGTGGAGCAACGACCCGGAAGTGAGGGCCGCCTCTTCATCAGGGGGGACCGGTTTTGAGATAGCCCGTTATCTTGTTGGGCTGGGATATACATTTTGCGGAGTGAGATATAACGCTGAAAAAGGCCGAGCCGAGCATTATCTTACAGACACTGTTGACGGTTTGAAACCGAGCGAAGGTTCAAAATATATCCAGAGTCTTACTGTAGAGGCTTTCAAGAAGATTGATTTTAAGAACGGCAGATATGTAGTTGTGGGTACTCCCTGTCAGATTGCGTCGCTGCATCGCATTATCGAAAGGAAAAAAGCGCAGGACAGATTCGTTCTGGTGGATTTCTTCTGTCATGGCGTTCCGTCAATGTTTCTTTGGAGGAAATATTGCAGTTATGTTGAGAGCGGGATTGGTAAAATCAGTTATGCGTCATGGCGCAACAAGCAGACTGGCTGGCATGACTCATGGGCAATGTCCATAAGCGGCAGCGAGGAAAGTGCGAAGGCGGACTGGCACGACTCCTATAATATGTTAATAAGGGAAAAAAAAGGTTTCTACAATTCCAGAATGTCTCAAGGAGACCTGTTCTATAAATATTTCCTTGGTCATTACTGTCTTGGAAATCAATGCACTTCTGCTTGTCGTTTCAAGATGACAAACTCATATGCCGATATTCGCATCGGTGATTTGTGGGGTGATGCCTATAAAGATGAGGATAAGGGAGTGACTGGGGTGTTGGCATTGACCACTAAGGGCAAAAACATCTTAGAGCATATAACAACTATACACAAAGAGCAGCAAAGCGTTGAAACGGTCTGCGAGGGACAGATGAAGACCAACGCACATCCACACCCCTTACGTCCGTTAATATTGCGCCTTTTGAAAAGCCATCGATCGTTGTCGGTAATAGACAAAATAGTCACAGTAATAGAATTTCCTTTGAAAGCTTTAAGGAAAGCTCACCTTATAAAATACTGATATGCGTAAGATAGCTCTTGTTACCATTTACTCAGTGCCTAATTTCGGTTCTGTTCTTCAGGCCTTTGCGACCCAAACATTGCTTGAAAACCTCGGTTTTGAATGCAGAATAATTGACTATGACAGGAATAACCCCTGGTATTTCGCACACGGCAATGGCAGGCCGAAACTGAAAAGCGTTATAGCCCAGGCACTCGGACTTAAGGCGAAGCACCGCAAGGAGAAAAAGTTAGAGCGTTTCCGCCGCACGTTCCTGCATCTCACAAGAAAATATAAGTCACTTGACGAACTCCGCGCCGAGAAATGGGACGGGTATGACGCCTTTGTCGTAGGTAGCGATCAGGTATGGAATCCACGTTTCTCATACGGCGACTCGGTTTACTTGCTGTCTTTTGCCCCTGAGGGAAAGCCTAAAATATCTCTTGCATCAAGTTTTGCGCAGAAAGAGCTTCCTGCAGAATATGTAGAAAAGTTCAGACGCTGCCTGTCCGGCTTCACATCTGTTTCCGTAAGAGAAAATTATGGCAAGGAAATTATTCAGCGACAGTTGCGCTTGCCTGCAGATGTGCAGATTCTGCTTGACCCAACCTTGATGCTTTCGAAAGAAGACTGGCTCAAGGCAATACCGCGTTCAAAGTTCAGGAAAAGCGAGAAATACATACTCTTGTACATGTTGGACTATGCTTTCAGACCGCAGCCTTATATATTTGATGTGGCCGCACATTTTCAGAAAAGTCTTGGTTACAGGATTTATGTTCTTGACGGAGAAATATCCGGCGAATACAGGAAAATATTGGACTGCAAGGATGTTATAGATTCATCCATACCGGAGTTCATTGATTATTTCAGCAATGCCGATCTTGTGCTGACATCTTCATTTCACGGCACCGCTTTCGCCCTTAATTTCGGCAGACCGCTGGTCTCAGTTGTTCCATCAGACGGGGACGACAGGCAGACATCTCTGTTAAACGGACTTGGACTTTCCATGCTCGCGGCTAAAGTCGGCACTGACATTAAGGAAATCTCTTGTGAATACGACTGCGCTGTCGAGCAGCGCAGGCTGCGGGAGCTGAGGACACAGGCCGTTGATTGGGTTAGAAAAATATTTTTAGAATTGTAAAACTGATAAGTATGCCTAAGGTAAGCATAATAGTTCCTGTCTATAACGTCGAAAAATATCTTGACCGTTGTATGCAGTCACTACTAAACCAGACATTGAGCGACATTGAGATAATAATGGTTGACGACGGCTCGCCGGACCGTTGCCCGCAGATGTGCGACGAATATGCGGCTAAAGATCGACGTGTAAGGGTTATCCACAAAGAGAACGGCGGACTGGGCCTTGCCCGCAACACAGGGCTCGATGCAGCAACGGGTGAGTATGTGGCGTTTGTCGATTCAGACGACTTTACTTCTGTGGAGGCGTACGAGAATCTTTTTAAAGCGGCTGAAGAAAACGGTGCAGATATTGTCTATGCGGGTTTTAATATGCAGAACTCTGATGGAACGGAAAGCAAATGTTTCATGCTTGACCATACTTGGGAAGGGAAAGATATAATAGAATTCTTAAAAAGTATGATATTTGACACCAAGCCTGACATTGACACAATATGGATGTCTGTATGGAATGGTCTTTATAGGCGTGACTTGATAGAACGCAACAATATCAGATTCTTTTCTGAACGTGAATACCTGTCGGAAGACATATTGTTTCATACAATGCTTATACCGCTGTGCAGGAAGATTGTTTGTATTCCACAAACGTTTTACCATTATTGTTATAATGGAACTTCGCTTACACATTCTTCATTTAACGTGAATAAAATAGACTGTAATGTCAGGCTTTTTGAAAAACTGTCAGAGATAGCTGAAGATTATAATCTTCCGGAAATTAAAAAGGAAATCTTTTTGTTTTTTGAGAATTACACCCGTGGAATTGTTTTAAGGGGGATAATCATGTCTGACATGAAGTTTGCAGAAAAGCGAAGGCTTTGCAATAAAGTGTACGGATATGATGGATGGGAAAAAGTACACGATTATTTGAAAGACAAACATATTCCTTCTAAAGAGCGTTTAGTTCTTTTTCTTATTACTAACAAGCTGTTTTTGCTTAACGTCTTGCTTTTCAAGATTTACTACGTCATTCTTGGTAAAAGCAAGTATGAAGAATAAATCATAAATCAACAATAACTTATGGCACAGAAACATAACAGCCTGGGGCGCATTGTGCACCGCAGTCTGGAAGAGCTGCGGGCGACGTATGACGTGGCGCAGGCCATATCGTGGCAGGCGGCGTGGGTAACGTTGAGGGCGAAAGTGGACATACAGATAATGAACCGAAATGGGTTCAAGGAGCCGGAGAGCGTAAGAAACCGCCTGCTTGGCAAACACAAAATTATGCTTGACTTCCTTGAGGACAAGTTCAAAGAGTATTGGGACGGTTACCGAAGGCCGACGGATATGCCTGACTGCGACCCGAAGCTGCGCGACAAGATATGGATATGCTGGTGGCAGGGCATTGACAATGCGCCGGAAATAGTCAAGGCGTGCGTGGACTCGATAAGGCGCAATGCAGGCAAGTGCGAAATCATTTTCATCACGGAGGACAACTACAAGGACTATGTTTCTTTTCCGGAAGGGGTAGAAAGAAAACGAAATTCTGGTATCATTTCACGCACAATTTATTCAGACCTATTGCGAATGAATCTTCTCT
The DNA here is from genome assembly GCF_002160215.1 of Bacteroides sp. An19. Classification (NCBI taxonomy): domain Bacteria; kingdom Pseudomonadati; phylum Bacteroidota; class Bacteroidia; order Bacteroidales; family Bacteroidaceae; genus Bacteroides; species Bacteroides sp. An19. Next base: position 18,481 of record NZ_NFKD01000020.1, read on the forward strand.
CAAAATATGGCGGGCTCTGGATTGATTCAACTTTTTTCTGTACCAAACCTTGCTTTGAGGAATATATGCAACTTCCATTATGGTCTATAAAACGTCCAGATTACCTTCACTGTTCAGTTGCTGGAGGTTACTTTGCCAATTACTCATTGGGTTGTAACTATGAAAACAGATGGATATTTAAAGTAATCTTTGACTTTCTATGCAATTATTGGAAAGTGAATGACAAATTGGTTGACTATCTGTTGACAGACTATGTAATTGTCCTTGCTCAACGACACGACAAAGAAATAGCCAACGCATTTGCGAAGATACAGCCAAACAACAAATGGTGCGACGAGCTGTTCAAGGTTCTCGGCCAGCCATACGACGAAAATGTATGGAAAAGAATAAGCGAGGACACGTGCCTGTACAAGCTGACGTGGAAACAGAGTTTTGCAAAGCAGGTTGACGGCAAGGATACTTTTTACGGCAAACTTATCGGAGGCGGCTTAACCGATATGCAGCCGTAGCATTTATCGTGAATTATGAAATGCGACCTTTTGAGCTGTAAAAGGTGGTATATTGCATCCTAATTGATGGCCTTTCATCTTGTAAAAGGCCACGTCTTATAATCCATAAATCCCCGGACTGTTTTTTCTGCTGCCGCCAAAGTCTGGATTTTTTATTTTTTTTCTATAACCATTCATAATGAAAGTCCTTCTCATTGACGTTTACAACTTCAACAAGGGCGGAGCTGAGACAGTGTGCTTCAACACGGGCCGGCTGCTTGAGGAACACGGCCACGAGGTAGTTTACTTCACGCTGAAATGGAATGACAACCGCCCGTCGCCGCAGAGCAAGTATTTCCCCGAGTCGAAGGAAACGAGGCGAGGCCCGTTCAGGCAGGTAAAGAATTTGGTAAACTACTTTTACCATTTTGAGGCTGCCAGGAAAATCGAACAGTTGATACTTGACGAAAAGCCCGACCTTGCACATATCCACTTGATGTGGGGACAGATTACGCCCTCGATATTTCCCGTACTGAAGAAATACCGCATTCCGATACTCTTCACCGTCCACGACTACCGCATTGTCTGCCCGGCCTATACGTTCCGTGACGGCAGCGGACATATCTGTGAGGACTGTCAGGGGCGGCATTTCTACAAATGCTTTACCCATACGTGCTGCAAGGGCAGCAGGGTGATGAGCGCGGTGATGGCAGCCGAGCAGTATTTCCGCAACGCTTTCTTTAATCCCGCAAAGTATATCGACGGCTTCATCTATGTGAGCAACTTTGCGAGAAATATCCAAGAGAAATACATGCCGGCACTGAATGAGAAGCCGAATATCACGCTCTACAACTTCTCAACGTCGATAGTCAGTGAACCGAAAGCCATGCCGACGGACAGATACTTCCTGTTTTTCGGGCGCCTGTCTTACGAAAAAGGCGTGATGACGCTGCTCAAGGCGTACAGGGATTTGCCGCAATGCAGGCTGAAAGTTGTCGGTACAGGGCCGAAGGAGGAAGAACTGAAAGCATTTGCAGTGGAAAATGGAATGAAAAACGTTGAGTTCCTCGGCTACAAGACAGGAAAGGAACTGACCGATTTGGTCAGCGGCGCGTACTTTGTTATAGTGCCGTCGGAATGGTACGAAAACAACCCGATGACAATTATCGAGGCTTATTCTGTCGGCACACCTGTCATCGGGGCGCGCATCGGCGGAATACCTGAGATTGTCGTGGACGGCAGGACCGGCTTCCAGTTTGAGAGCGGCAACGCATCATCCCTGCTCGGCGTGATACGCAAGGCCAGTGACATTGACGGCAAGGCATACACGGCACTGAGCCGTGGAACGATAGACTTTGCCAACAGCAACCTGAGCAAGGAAAGCTACTGGGCCAAGCTGATAGAGTTCTATGGGCGGTTTGTTGCAGGCAGATAGTCTCTTCACACTCTTGTTCGTGGGGAGGAGCCACATGGCGAGAGGCAGGAAATGGTGATGACGCCAGCGTACAGCGACGCTACCTTAAGGCTGTCAGGCTGTTTTTCATTGTTACTTGTTCTTATGACGGAAGTAATTGTTCATTTTTAAACCCAGGAATATTGATGAATACAGTTGTAACCGGCACGCGGGGCATCCCCAATGGCATGGGCGGCGTGGAGGCCCACTGCGAGAGATTGTTCCGGACAAAAGCTAACTGAAAACGGCTTATAAGAAATAATGAAAACATTATGATATTCAATTCTTTTAATTTTTTAGTAATCTTTCCGTTATTGTTCCTCCTGTATTACGCCATACCGGCGAGGCTGCAGCGACTTAGAAACGTTTACCTGCTCGCGGTGAGCTACCTGCTCTACATGAACTTCAAGCCGGCATACGCGGTCATACTGCTGGGCGTGACGGCGGTTACGTATGCGGCGGCGCGGATTGTTGAGAAACGTGAAAATCCTGCGGGGGGTAAAAGAATCTTAACGGCAGGTGTGCTTCTTGCACTGCTGCCGCTGTTGGTGTTCAAATATTACAACTTCATCAACGCCTCGTGCACGGAGCTGCTGTCGGCGGCAGGTCTCAGGTTTGAACTTCCGGGGCTCAACTGGGCGGTGCCTGTGGGCATCTCCTTTTTCACGTTCCAGGCACTGAGCTACCTCTGGGACGTGTATTACGGCAAGATGAAGGCCGAGCGCAACTTCCTGCACTACGCACTATATGTGTCATTCTTTCCGTCGATTGTCTCCGGGCCTATCAACAAGGCGTCGCTCATTCTCCCCCAGATAAAGGCGTTGCGCCCTTATTTTGATTATTCCAAGGCTGTAGCCGGACTGAAGTGCATGCTTTGGGGAATGTTCATGAAAGTCGTAGTTGCCGACAGGGTAGCCCTTTATGTTGACACCGTGCTGCCGCGTTATGAGAACTATTCGGGGCTGAGTTGTTTCGCGGCCTCGCTGCTCTATTCGGTGCAGATATATGCCGACTTCGCCGGCTATTCGCTCATGGCCATCGGTGTGGGCAGGGTGCTGGGATTTGAACTGGCTGAGAACTTCCGGCGTCCGTATCTCTCATACAGCGTCACCGACTTCTGGCGCAGGTGGCACATCTCGCTGTCAACATGGCTGAAAGACTATGTTTACATTCCGCTTGGCGGCAGTCGGTGCTCAAGGCTGCGCAACTACTGGAACATAATAGTGACGTTCCTCGTCAGCGGAATATGGCACGGAGCCAACTGGACATTCATCGTCTGGGGACTGTGGCACGGCGTGTTCCAGGTTGTGGAAAAAGCCTTGAACCAGCAGAAGTGCTGTTATGGTGCGTTCGGCAAGACATTAAAAATTGTCATAACATTCCTTCTGGTCAACTTTGCGTGGATATTTTTCCGTATGCCGACGCTCGGCGATGCCTGCGGCGTGATAGGGCGGATATTCGACTTCAGCGGGTGGGGCGGGCTGTACCTGCCGGAAAAGACCAACACGCTGTTCATTGTGATGGGCGTGGTGATGCTTGCCGTGAAAGACCTTGCCGACGAATACCGTCCCGACGGACTGCGGCTGATGGACAGCCGGCACACAGTGGTACGCTGGGCTGCGTATCTGTCTCTGACAGTACTTATCCTGCTGACCGGCGTGTTCGACGCGGGCCAGTTCATTTATGCAAATTTCTAAGAGATTATGAGAAAGTTTCTGATCAGAATATTCGTTTTTGCCTGCCTGCTCTTTGCCGTTGACACCTTGGCAGGCATCGTGTTCCCCAGACTTGTGGCCGACGCGAAGGGCGGCGACAACTGGCGCAACAACTACATCTGCGACAGCACAAAAGAAGATGTCCTCGTGTTCGGCTCGTCGCGCGCCATACACCATTACAACCCGCAGATTATCGAGGACTCGCTCGGAATGAGCTGCTACAACTGCGGTCAGGACGGCAACGGCATCATTCTGAACTACGGACGCCTCATGATGATAGGACATAGATACGCTCCGAAAGTGATATTACTGGACGTGCTGCCGGGCTTCGACCTCCTGGCAGGCGACGACAACCACAAGTATCTGGGCTGGCTCCGGGCATACTATGACCGCGAGGGCATACCGCAGATATTCGCCTCGGTGGACAAGACCGAGAAGTACAAGATGATGTCGAACCTTTACAGGTATAACTCTCGCTTTGTGCAGATAGTCAGCGACTGCGTGCGCCCGCTCCAGGCGTCGGGCATCAAAGGCTACCGCCCGCTGGAGGGAGAGATGGACAGCATGAAGGTCTCGAAGAAGAAAGCCGCCCGGCAAGAGGTGACTTTCGACAGTCTGAAGCTCGGTTATTGGGGCAGGCTCACGCCCCTTATGGGGAGCAGCCGTATTGTGGTGGTAATATCACCGACTTGGGACGGGATGGACAGAGCCGAATATCTGCCGATTGAGAGGATGTGCAAGGAAAAAGGACTTCCGTTCATCAATTTCGCCGACGATCCGAAATACCTGCACAACTATGCCTATTTCAAGGACGGAGCCCACCTAAATTCACGCGGTGCAGACGAGTTTACGCGCGACCTCGTGGCCGAGCTCAGGCGCATAGACATCGGCAAGAAAGACTGAAAGATTAAACACACAGACAATATGAAGATAGTTGTAACCGGAACCCGTGGCATTCCTAATATCATGGGCGGCGTGGAGACACACTGCGAGGAGCTGTTTCCGAGGATAGCAAAACGTGGATTTGACGTTACCGTGATACGCCGAACTAATTATGTTAAGGATGACTTGACGGAATGGAAAGGCGTTAAGTTGGTGAACATTAACAGTCCGAAGAAAAAATCCTTTGAGGCTATTATTCATACTTTCCGTGCCATCAATGAGGCGAAACGGCTCAGGGCGGACATTCTGCACATCCATGCCATTGGCCCTGCACTGCTTGTGCCGTACGCAAAGATGTTGGGAATGAAGGTTGTTTTTACCCACCACGGTCCTGATTACGACCGCGACAAGTGGGGATTCGCAGCAAAGACGATGCTGAAGCTCGGTGAGCGCATGGGTTGCATGTTCGCAGATGAGGTGATTGTCATCTCAGATGTTATTCGTAACTTGATTAAACGGAAATACAACAGAACGCAGCATGTCCACCTTATTTACAATGGCGTGTCGCAACCCGAGATATGCGACTATCCCGAATACTTCCACGGGCTGGGCATAGAGAAAGGCAAGTACATCCTCGGCATGTGCCGCTTTGTGCCGGAGAAGAACCTGCACCACCTCGTGGAGGCATTTTCGCGAATAGACGCTGCGGACTGCCGGCTTGTGTTGGCGGGCGACACCGACTTCGAGGACGATTATTCACGAAGCCTTAAAGAAACGGCGAGGAAGAACGGCGTCGTCCTTACGGGCTTCATCAAGGGGCGCAAGCTGCACTCCTTGCTTACCAACTGCCGCGCCTACTGCCTGCCGTCAAGTCACGAGGGCCTGCCAATAGCCCTGCTTGAAGCCATGAGCTACGGTGTTAAAGTAATTGTCAGCGACATTCCGGCGAACCTTGAAGTAGGTCTTGACAATGGTGACTACTTCCCAGTTGGAAATGTTGGTGCACTTGCAGGGAAATTAAAAACTGTTATAGAGCAGCCATTGCAGCATATTGATTACGACATGAAGAAATACGATTGGGAGAAGATAGCCGATCAAGTGACAAAGGTATATCTTGGTACTTCAAATCAGTAGAAAAGTATAGGATTAAATCCGTAAGATACGAATAAACGCTATCGAAAGTCATAATACAATGAGAAAATGCCATTTGAAAGAGAGAAAAAGAAATCGTTATCAAATCTCTGAAACTTTTGCATGGTATGAACTTTACATCTTTAAGAAACATCTTCGCATTGTGCCTATTCTTGTTTGTGGCAAAAGAAATCAAGGCCAAAATCATGTACGGAACAACCGGTTTGCCACACGCACTCACTGTCGAGATGCAACGTGACAGGACATTTATGGTTGGCGGTAACGTGCTACACCTTACACCGTTGCATTACATTAACAGCAACGAAATAAAATACACGTTTAACTATTACTTGAACATCACCATTTTCCCATGGTTGGAAGTAGGTTATACCTGCACCATTAACTATGCAGAGCATGGTTCAACCTATTTTCCACAAAGTGTCTGGGGTAAGTATTCCAATCGAGACCGTGCTTTCTATGGCTGTCCGCGATTGTGGGAAAAAGGATGGTGGAAAGCATGGACACCACAGATAGTGTTTGGTGCGAACGACCTGGGCACGCATGAGAGCGCCGGTGGAGGCGGCATAGGCAGTCGGGACAGTAACGGGGGAAACTGTTGGTTTACCCGATGGTATCTTCAGCCACGAAGCACTTCACCTTTGAAAACATCGACACTCTTGGTGCACACTTGTCTTTCATTTGGGACAGGGGATTGAGAGTGGAGCATAAGAACAGTCCCGCAGGCGGTGTGAATTTCCGATTGAAACTGCCAGACGAAGGATTTTGGCGCAAGGCGGTGAATGGGTTGAATCTGATGGCAGAATATGACTCACGCACCTTCAACGTAGGAGGCACATATTCCATATGGAAAGACCGAATCAACCTCGTAGCAGAACTGAACGATGGAAAATATTTTAGCGGTGGGGTTTATTTCAGGGTGAGCTTGAAGTAAGTACATCCGAATGTTGATATGGACAATATAGCCATCATCCTTATAATTGGATTTATATCAAACTTTCAACCACGAATATTATCCAATGAATAAAGAAAAGAAGCTTGAAATATTCAAGTCTATTCAAAAACTGGGCTCTATCTGGGGGAAGGCGGATAGTGTGGATATGCTTGGAAACATTTGGGATCTTCATCTGCTTACATCAGAAGACCCAAGGTTTACGGATGCATACGGTGATGCTGTTCAACATTTGAGGAATAATGACGATTGGGATGAGGAATACACTTTCTTGACTCGGTTTGGTTTGTTGAATACAAGCGATGATGTGTTTCGCAGGTTTCTTAATGCAGTAGTCTCTAAAGATGTCAGGATATCAAAAGAAGAAATTGAGCGGTATGTTGAAACACTAAATCCACTATTAAAAAATGATGGTATCAAGTACATATTGCAAGGCGAGGAGAACGGCCTTCCTGTCTATGAGATAGAGGAGACAGCAAACAACGTGGATGAAAGGCCCCATGATATTGCCAAAAACCGTATCAAGTTCTATGTAGACCAGGTCCCAATCTCGTTTCCGGCTTTTATGCTTGACAGTGACTTGTGGGATGATTATAGCAGGAAAACACGTTTCAAACTCTATTATAAGCAGAGCGTGAATGCGAAAGGAATAGAGATAGGTCCTGTGAAAATTATGCACGCGAATGAATTTGTGACTAAAGATGCCATTCCACAAGATTTTTTTGAACTATCGGAAGAATTCTGCTCTGTTGGACAAGAAGATGAATACTACAAAAAAATCAAAGAACAGTTTCCCGATAATTACAAGGCCATCTTGTATGCCTTGCGGGATGCCGCTTACTTTTCCGCCATAGCCGACCGGTACCAGCACACCATATCCTTTCAAAAGTCCTTACTGAGATTTTCTGATGCATTGAAAGCATTCAGGGATGCGCATGGCATCATGGAAAACGTTGACATGAGTAACAGATATAATTTTACTCTGTACGCCAAAAGGCCGTACTTTGACAATGTGGTGAATGTGAACATGAACTTCGGTAACTTGGATAGTAATGACAATCTCAATAGGATTAAAGCCTTGATAGGCGAGAATGGTTCGGGAAAGTCGTCGGTGCTTTATTCTCTTGCCAAAGCATTGCATGACAGGGACGAGATGGCTTTTGAGAGTGGAAATATTCCAGACTTTTCAAAAGTGATAGCCATTTCTTACAGCATTTTTGACAAGCTCTTTGAATTGACCCACAAATCCTCCTTCAACTTTGTTTATTGCGGATTGCGTAATAGAAATAATGAACTGATAACAGAAGAGGACAAGAACAAACGGTTGGAAGTCTCTTTAGATGAGATAATATATAAAACTCGAACTTCCGATTATCACTGCACTTTAACGGAAGTGGTTGACAAGGAGTTCTTGGAAGATGTCTTTCTGAGTGGAGGAGATATCGACAAAAGAAAGTTTCATGAGATTATAAGTAAAATGAGTAGCGGACAGGCGATGATTACGTCCATCATTACAGAATTGTATGCCCATATCCGTGAAAATTCACTTATCCTCTTTGATGAACCTGAAGTGCATCTCCATGCCAATGCGGTAACAGAACTTATCCGGATACTTTTCGAGATCTGTAATGAATTCAATTCGGCCTGTGTTGTCGCGACACACTCTGCCGTTGTCCTGCAGGAACTTCTTGCAAGAAACGTAATTGTGCTGGAACAGGATAAGATCACTAAAGAACGTCGAACCAGACTTATGAACACAGAGACATTGGGCGAGAACCTGACGACCATCACGGAAGATGTGTTCGGACGTTCAACCATAGACAAACATTATGGATATGTCATACGTCAACTTGTTCGTAAGGGGAAAAGCATGGATGATATAGAACAAATATTGAAATCTGAGGGGTTGCCGATGAGTTTGAATCTCTATATGTACATAAGAAGACAAATGGAAATAAAAGCAGATGATTAACTTCAACCATTATAATGAGGATGCCTTTGAACTCTATAAGGCAGCTGTTAATCGGAAAACGGGTCAGGGAAAGGATGGATTAAAACAGATAGAGGAAAAGGTGAAATCAGCTTATGATAATTACTGTATCAAGTTTTCACAAAAACAGGTGCATACATTGATGCCCTCTAATTTGTTTTCAGAAGAAGAAAAAGCATTGTTGGAGGGGATGTTTGATAGCGACAATAAAATAGTGAGAACCATTAGGGACTGGATAGATGACCATAATAACAGAACTTATCTGAACAGGTGTCCTTATTGCACTTTGAATGCAGCCAACACGACCGAGCATATCCTACCCAAGTCTGTTTATGAGGAATTTGCGGTGCATGCTTTAAACCTGATTCCTTGCTGTTCTGAATGCAATTCCAAGAAAGGTGATAACTTTAAGGACAGAAGCGGGTATCCTCTGTTTTTGAACTTCTATTATGACATATTGCCAGAAACACAGTATCTATTTGTGGATTTGTCTTTTGATGAAAGAGGTGTCGTGAACTTCAACTATCGTTTGGATAATGTTAATCATGTAGACGTTAGACTGTTTGATTTGATTTGCAGGCATTATGAGAAGCTGGATTTACTGACAAGGTTTAAGACGAAAGCAATCTCTGAATATCCAGAGATAGAGAATAGTTTAGGAACCTTTTTATACCATGAAGATATAGATGTATTCATGGCCAATTTGAAACAAAAAGCAATGTTGGATGCCAATAGCTATGGGCATAACTACTGGAAGGTCGTACTGTATCTTGCCCTTGCAAATTCAAATGACTACAAAGCATATTTGGATAGAATCAAGAAAAGAAGTTAGGTTGTGCGAATGAAACAGATTATCACATACATATTATTATTCGTTGGTTGCATTTTACTGTTGTTTAAATTCCTTTATGAGAATGTACCAAGCACAGAATCCGACATGCTACTCAGATTATATTATATCGGAGGTATTGTCAGCGGCATTTTTGCATTCGGCGCGTTTTTCGTAGCTATTTTAACTTATTACAATCAAAAGAAGACTGGAGATTTACAGCGGTTTGAGACTACACTGTTTAATATGTTGCAGCTTCAACAACAGATTACAAATGAGCTTCGGTACGAAGATACAGAGCCTGACAGGAATCCTAATCACGGAGAAAATACCGGCTGGAGAACCATTGAAAAACGAGGAAGGGATGTTTTCGAGTATTTTTGGCTTTCCAAATGGTTCAGCTTTAGAGAAATCGTAGATGGCAAGATTTCTTTCGATGAAAAATCTTGGTATGAAGGAATGGTGAACGTCTTGACGAGCAGGGGTTCTGAAGCGTATAATCAATTAATCGAAATAACTATTTTCGATCATTATTTCAGGCATTTATATCGGATCATCAAATTTGTTGATAAAAACAAAGAACTTAATGACGAAGAAAAATATGATTATACAAGTATTGTAAGAGCTACTTTATCAAGATTTGAATTAGTCTGGCTGTATTATAATAGCCTTTATGGCACAGGGAAATCTAAATTTAAGCCACTAATAGAGAAGTATGCGCTGTTAAAGAATCTGAGGGATGAGTTCCTAACAATAAGTAAGGATGTGATTGAAAAAGACTATTTCCGGAAATATCAAATGATAATTGACGATTATCAGAATTATCTGACCACAGACAAGAATGATAAGTCAAAATATTATATCGGTGCATTTTACAATTCAAGGGATAAAGAGAGTTTTATAAAGGCCATTGAAGATTTTAAAAACAGTCCCGCTGCAAAATTGGACAAGTGAGTTGTTAAACTCTTACAAATTCTTCCTGTTATGCTCCGCAATTACCAACATAACATAAAGCAGTCGCTTGCATCAGAATGGAATCAGCACTGTAGCGTCATGGTGCAGATGCCAACTGGAACAGGCAAGACACACCTGCTTGCATCCGTCATTTATGATTGGTTGGAGGAGGCAGAACACAAAAGCGTTTGGATTGTAGCCCACCGTAGGGAATTGGTTGAACAGATAGAGGAAACGGTGGCAAGATACGACATAACGCCAAAGGATGGTATTATCAAAGTATTGTCCATCCAGTGGCTTTCACGTCACTTCAATGACATGAAAGATGAACGGCCGAGTCTGATAGTGATAGACGAAGCCCATCATGCGCTGGCGGGAACCTACAAGGAGCTGTGGCGGCACTATCCGGAAGCGAAGAAATTAGGCATGACCGCCACGCCTTGCCGGTTGAACCGGAAAGGGTTTACGGACTTATTTGAGGTGTTGATAACTTCGGACGGAATAGCGGATTTTATCAAACAAGGATGGCTTTCACCTTTCGATTATGTGTCCATACGTTCGAACAGTGAAGACCAGCGATTGATAGACGGTTTGGAGAAACGGGGTGCGGACGGAGATTTCCAAGTGAAGGAGATGGACAAGGTGCTGAACCGCCGTCCGAGTATCGAGCGGTTGTATGAAAGCGTTCGGCAATATGCCCATGGAAAGAAAGGCATCGTGTATGCCGTCAGCATCAGCCACGCACGAAATATTACCTCATATTATAAGGAACACGGAATGAATGCTGTCGCCATTGACAGCAAGACTCCCGCCAAGCTGCGTAAGGAAATGGTGGAGGACTTCAGACAGGGCAAGATAAAGGTATTGGTGAACGTGGATGTGTTCAGCGAGGGATTCGATTGTCCGGACGTGGAGTTCGTGCAGATGGCTCGGCCGACCCTTTCGCTTGCCAAATACCTACAGCAAGTAGGACGGGGACTGCGCAAGACGGATGGCAAGGAAACGTGTATGCTGATAGACAACGTGGGGCTGTACCGTCTGTTCGGGTTACCGACCGCTTATCGGGACTGGCAAGCCATGTTTGAGGGGCGGTTGGCAGGTAAAGGCTATCCTGCCACAAACGCAAGAAATGTTTCTTATATGGCAGCCGGGCAAGTTAAAGACGAGATGTTGGATGCGGAGGACTTACTGGAAACAATTCTGTCGCACGGGCAGTTGATGGATTACCTGCAAGGCAATTCTCCCCTGCTTGGTAATCCTGCTTCACAGACAGAAGCCCTGAAACCATATAAGGACAGGCAAAGCGGGCTTTGGGGATTGAAGCAAGGACAGACCATCACAGCCAAAGCACAATACCGTACCGTATTTGACGTGAAAGGCAATCTGGCTGCTGTGGGATTCGATGACAACCGAACAGGCATCGTGGACGGAAACGGGAACATACGGATGAAGCTCGACCGGTACCGGAACATGAAATTCCTGCCGGACGACGTTGTTGCCGTAACGGACAATGCCGGACATACATTCTACATCGACCTGAAAACAGCCAGGCTGTATAACCAGAAACCGGAAGTGCTGAAATTCGGGAAGATTGAGGTACTGAGGGTCGGAATGCTGTATTACAGCCGCACGAAACATGTCTATAAAAGTCCGTTGGGAATAAACGGCTTTGACCTGGTGCCACGGGGCTTCTACCTGCGGATTTACAACGGTCTGGCGAATGAGTGTAAGTTCAGGAGCATAGACAGTGAGGACGCTTTCTTCAATCGGGACAGCGTGTGCATCTTAGCGGATGACGAAGAAGAATATTATGGATTCTGCGGAGAACTGGCAGACGGCAGCATCGTGATTACGGACGGAGAGGGAAATTACTACCACGCCATGGACGGCAGGGAAAAACAACACATCGCCTGCGAGCACGCGAATACACAAGGTGAGGATTTTGATATGGCAGTGTCCCGACTGAAAGCGGAAGCCGAGGCGAGAGCCGCCAAGATGAGGGAGAACCACCAACGGGAAAAAGAAAAGAAACAGCAGATGCGGCTGGCCAAAATACAAAATGCCGTTCCGTTCCAATCAGGATTGAAATGGGGTCTGAAATCAGGCAGCCAAGTCATCGTCCCGCCTGTTTACCGCAGCATACAGAAGCCCGTGGGCAACTATTGTGCCGTGGAAGCCAATCCCCGGCAATGGGGCATCATCATGTTGGAGGAAAGGTGGTGATAGAGCCTCGTTACACCCATGTGGAGATAAACAGCAACGGGACTGCCCTGTTGACTGTTTTCCCCGGCATAACAAAGACGGTGAATTTAAAGAAGTTCTGAAATTTGCCTGCTGTTATTTGCGAGCTTGTTGCGAATGCCATTCCCTATTCCTAATCTTGAAGGAATGAGGAATGGCATTTTTTGTAGGAACATCTTTAAGGAGATAGGCAAAATACAAGCAGGATTTCTTGCTTGACTGAAAAAGATTTATTAACCTAGTAGTCTAATAACCAATGACATGAAATACATTGTATTACTGGTTTTTGCCTATATTCTTTTGAAAGTGTGCGGAAAAATGCTAAGGCATTTCCTGTCGCCGGAAACAACAGCTTTCTGGTTGGTTGCCATTGGGCTGTGCCTGTTCGGATTGGAATGGACCGGATTGTTGTTGATAGCGTGGCGGTACATTGTGATACCGATTGGAATATATTATGAGAGGCATCCGGGGCGCAGGTATAACAGGAAAAGCCATGGAAATTCAATTATCAACCGGGCGGTCATGTGGCTGATACCCGTAAGCCGGGGATGAATGAATATGACTACGAGCAGTTCTTAAAAGGAAATGGAAAGTAAGCTCAGCCGATTGCCAGACGTGCCAATGCTTCTTCACGGGTTTCCTTAATCAACTGAAGCAAGATGGCCGGGTCAATGTGCTTCTTGCCATATTTGGCGGTGATGTGCAAGTGTGGTCCAGTACTACGACCCGTGTTACCACTGATAGCCACCACCTCTCCCGGTAGGACTTGTGCGCCTTTCTTTACCAACGCCTTTGAGAGGTGGCAATAACTGACGGTGTAGTCTCCGTGACGGATGGAAACATAGTTACCCGAACGCTTATCGTATGAAACCTTAACGACCTCGCCCGACATCATGGAATAGACCTCCTCACCGCTTGCCCGCAAGTCCAATCCCTTGTGGTTGCTCCGCTTGCCGGTGAATGGGTCTTTGCGCCGCCCGTAAGGCGAAGTGACCATAATTTTCTTCAAAGGATAAGATACACTCATATAACAGCCTATCCAGTAGTTGCGCATTACTTCAGATTGTTTCCCTGCAATCGAAGTAAAGGAAACAAGTTTGTCTGCCTCTCCATCTCCGGGGAGGCATTTTGTTTCTGTAGGCTCAGCCACTCCCTGCATTTTGTACAGTGGCTTGCTATATGCAATGGTATGGAACTGTGCTTGTAAGGACAAGCAACAGAATGATAAAGTGAGTAATAGCCATGACTTTTTCATGGCACAAAAGTAATATGTAGATGCGTATAAAGGGAAGAATGGCAATGAGAAAGGTCATATTATAAGATTTTATAGGGAATCAGACCTACGAATCAGACTTAGAGTGTCTATAAAGTCAAGGCTGACCGTGGAAGTGCAACCCGACTATATGGTGTTGACGTTACCCATCGGCAAGACCCATCAAGAAAACCCATCAAGAAGGACTTGATGAGAGCGTTAATACTGGATTTCTGCAAAGAGCCCAAAAGCTTTTTGGAAATAATGAATTTGCTCAATTTGAAAGACAGGGTAAACTTCAAGCGAGTGTATATTTCTCCCTTGATTGCGGAAGGTTTGCTGTCAATGACAGAACCCGACACCCCAACCAGCAGAAACCAAATGTATGTGGCAGCCAAGGCTGAAAAGTCCTAATTGCACCTGTAAACATAACCACCTATACCCGAATGGGGCTTCCCAAGGCACGTTCATGCCGGGAAGCCCCATTCTTCGTTTTGAGTATGATTGATAGTATGATTTTTCCCTATAGCTATAAATAACTCAAAATCCAGGCACTTTTCTTGCCGATTCTTGCTTGACTTCATTCTGCCACCTTACATTTGTCCGAGTGTAACAATTAAAACTGGAACGAATGAACAGATACAAATTCTCGGAAGAGGAAGTACCCTACGGTACTCTCGAACAATTCGGGCTGACAAGGGAGATGGTTGGTGACCTGCCGGTGGATGTACTGCAAGCCATCCTTTCAGGCCGCCGCTCACCCGTTTTGCCCATCCGTGCGGATGATTCGGAAGGCAACACCATCCATGCAAGAACTCGCTTCTCGTTGGTGCGGCGTGAGGACGGCACAGCCGACGTGCTGTTTTACCCAGTACTGGTAGAAAGCCGCCTAGAGCGGTTCAGTGATGAACAAAAGCAACGCCTGTTGGAAGGAAAGGCGGTCATCGCACCGATGCATGGCGACAATGCTACCCCTGTACAGGCATTTCACCAGATAGATTCCGGCACGAAGCAAATCCTTTCCGTTCCCACACCCGTCATCGGACGCAACCTGCAAATCATAGCTGATGAATTCCATCTTTCTACAGCGGAAATCAACTGCCTGCAAGTGGGTGAACCGCTGACCGTGGCGGATGGTGACGAACTGATGACCATCGGCATTAACCTGAACGAGCCGACAGGTGTCTTGGTGTGCGTGGGTGACGGCGTACAATGGAAACAAGAAGCGAAACGCGAGTGGGACAAGTATAACTTCGGCTGTTTCGGCTGCTGGGTGGCAGACGGCAAGGGTGGTCTTGACTATGTGCATGAGGACGACTACAACGAAGAAATGTGGAACGAGTTGAAGCGGAGCAGCCAGCGCAGGATGCAGAACGCCAACACTCCCAAAATGTAAGGCATCATGGCAAAGGAAGAATACTATCCGGAAGAGACCCTCGTGGAAAAGGTGCAAAGCGGTGAGTACGGTTGGAAAGACTATGTATGGTACCATTCGAGGGAGTGGAGAACAGAATACGAAAAGTACTGCCGCCTGCGTGACCTGCCAATGGACGACGACACCGCCTTGCGCTTCCTCGACATGAAGCAGGAGGAGATGGAAACGGCACTCGCCTACGGCGATGCCTGATGAGCATATAACCGCATGACAACAATATGAAATGAGCATACGAAAGAACACTAACCCACGCCCTTTGGAACTGCCGCCGGAGATGCGAGACCTGCTGGCCCGCAACGGCATGAGGGGGCATATAGCAGGGAGCAGCGAAGGTTTTGTCCTGATTGTGCAAGGACATGATTCCCCGTTGCTTTCCTATCCCATCACCGAAAAACAGCTGCAAGCACTGACCGACTGGGGTACGAATTACGCAAACCGAAAGTGCTATAACACCTTCGCAAGTATTGTGGCGGCGGACTTCGACCTGCCCAGGGATTTCGTACACGCACGGAATGCCAACGGACGGGTGGCCATGGGCTTACACGGCTACCGTATCGGCGCTGGTGAATACGGACGATCAGGTTGGGCGCATCCCATGTACCGCCACCCATGGGGAGCGTGTTTTCTCGGCTGGACGCCCCGGCAGCAGGACGGCTTCCACCTGCGGCGCATAGGCGGCAACCTCTATTTTCCCGGCGCACCGATAGTGCCCAACCGCCCCGACGGACGCATGAAACCCGGAGAACTGCAAAGCGGCGGTTATGGTTTCTACTACAAGGGGCAACCCACCACGACAGTAGCCGGACAGGATGTGTTGGAGGAACTGGAAACGGTCATCACACCTTTGCAACCCAAGCCACGACCCACCGAACCGGCCAAGCCTTACCACACGCTCATCACTTCCCCCGTCTATTTCACCAACGAGAAATGGCAGGAATGCTTAGCGAGCCACGGCATACTCATAGATTCCGAGCGCAAGACGCTGACCATACAGTCTTCCTCCGTCTCTGCCGATTTGCAGTATGACCTGAAAGACGAAGAATTGGCAGCTTTGACCAACAACTCTGCACAGGATGTGCCGGTGGAAAAACGGCTGGAAATCATTAATGGCATCATCAAGGAGGATTTTTCCGCACCTATCACAATGGACATGTTGAATAGTGACAAGATGATTGCCATCGAACTGCATCCGGCGGTCAAGGAAGACTTGGACCGCCAGCTTTCCCAAGTGGGGCAAATAGAGCAAGGCGGGCAAGGGCAATATGTCAATGAAGGCCTGTCCGTAGAGCCTGAAGAAAGGGTACTGCCCAAGGGAACGGTGGTGATGGACGGTAACGACCTCGCCTACATCAACCCGGACAAGGGCTGGTTCCGAGAGGGCCGGCATGGACGGGAGGTGACCGTGGACGAGATACGGGTAGAACCCACCGAAACTGAGGGCAAGTACCGCATGACCGCCGTCATAGACGGCGAAGCCGTGAGCCACGAAATCACCCAAAAGCAATATGACAAGTTCATGGCCATTGATGACTACCACCGCCTGAAACTCTTTTCCAAAATATTCGGGGAAGTGGACATGAAGTCTAGGGACAACGTGCCGTTGGGAACGAAAATCGGGGCGGCTTTGTTGGCGGGCGTAGCCGTCATGGGCGAACTGGGCCGTGGACCACGCCCCGACATTTACCTGGAAAGGCATGGCCCTCCACCGCCTCACCGGTGTTACTTCAAGCCCGGAGTGGACACCCCTATGGACGTGGCGGCACGCAATTATGAAGCAGCCGTGAACACGGAACGGATGCAGCATGAAATGAGACATGGAATGTGATTCAACGAAGAGCGAAAAATTAAGAATGAAGAATTGAGAACCAATCATGGCAGAACTGACTTACGAGGATTACAAGAGGAGGCTGAGCATACAGGAACTGTTGGTGGACGCAGGCTATCGGCTGAACCGCCGTGACGGTCTGCGCTATCCGTCGTATGTGCGCATTGACAGCGATGGGCGGCGTGTGCGAGGAGACAAGTTCATCGTCACGGCCAACGGCTTCTGTTGTTTCCAGCCGCCCGAACGCAAGAATTACAATGTCATTTCCTTCATCAAGGAACATCCCCACTTCTTTGCCGAATACACTCCGGGGATGTCCGCCGACCGGTTGGTCAACCTCGTATGCCGCCGTCTGCTGAACGAGCCGCAAGAAATCCGTGAAACAAGGATATTCAACCCTGGCAAGGAGGGCAAACCGTTTGACATGGATGAATACGACCTGCAAGCCTTCCGCATGGACGATTGGGAGAGCCAGAAAAAGTTCTATCCCTATTTCAAGAACCGGAGCATTGACCTTGACACCCAACGCGCCTTTTGCAGTCATTTCTTCCTTGCCTCCAAGCACCGGACGGACGGCAAGGTATTTACCAACCTCGCTTTTCCATTGTCACTGCCCGCATGGCCGGGCAAACAGATTGTCGGCTTGGAAGAACGCAGCCGCCCCAATGCCGAGGGCAAGACCGCCTACAAGGGCATGGCGGCAGGGAGCAACGCCACCAAGGGAATGTGGATAGCCCAGCTGAACAGCCACCGCAGTGATGTCGGTTTCAACATCCCGTTGTCAGGCGTGAAAGACGTGTACTGGTTTGAGAGTGCCTTCGATGCGATGGCGTTCTACCAAATCGAAAAGAATGAAACTGTGGTATACGCCGACTTGGGAAACGCCGTGTTCGTTTCCACGGGAGGCACGCCGAGCATCAGGCAGTTTGCCGGGATGCTGGAACAGACCCCTGATGCCAACCACCACCTCTGCTTCGACTGCGACCAGGCGGGACAGCTCTATGCCGTGAACTTCGCCTTGCAGATGAACGGACGGGTATTCAACTCACACATGACGAAGAAAGACACCTTGGTGGTGACTGACCTAACCGGGAAATACGGAAGGACGGAACTGGACGTTCGCACATTTGACTTTGAAGCTATTTGCAAGGAACTTGGCTTGGAGAAAGGAGGCATTGACTACCGTCCACCCAGCGAGGGCTACAAGGACTGGAACGACCAACTTATGGGCAAACGGATGGATGAGGATAAGGAACAAGAAAATACGGAAGAACGACAAATCCGATTCAGACGATGACACAAACTACTTCACAACCGCCATTTACGCGACCCGACACCCTGCAACTGCGGCCAGGGACGTTGCAGTTTTTTATCGACAACCTGCCGTTGCTGACGCTCGACCTGTGCGGTTACGCTTGTGCCGGGATGGACGGAATGCTGTTCAAGGGATTGTTGCTTTGGTTGTCAGTGGCCATGTCGTTGGTCTTGGCTTACCGTTTTATCTACCTCAAACGCATGATTTACCGCATTACGGACGAACAACTGATATACGAGCACGGGGTGATTACCCGGAGCAGCGATTATGTGGAACTATACCGGGTGGTGGATTTCGCCGAGCGGAGCAACCTGCTGCAACAGCTTTGCGGACTGAAAACCGTGAGCGTCCATTCGGGCGACCGCACCACGCCCCGGCTTGACATCATCGGCATGGACATGAACAATGACCTGGTGTCTGTCATCCGTGGACGGGTGGAATTGAACAAACGAAGAAAAGGAATCTATGAAATCACGAACCGTTAAGATACTGACTATTGTATTTGCCTTGTGCTTCAGTATCAGTGTACAAGCGCAATACGTGCAGACCAATCCTTTGGAATGGCTGGCCCTGGCGGAAGGCAACGAGGCCATCAACGGCCAGATACAAGACCAGATAGAGGGGCAGACCAAGACGGCGGTCTTGCAAAACACCATAGCCGCCGAGTTCAACCGTATCCACGAATGGGAGCGGAAGTACAGCGATTACCTGCAGACGGTGGAAGGTTATGCCTCCTCCTTGAAAGCAGCCACCACCCTGTATGAGGACGGGGTGCGCATTTTCATCACCCTCGGTAAGCTGCGCAAGGCCGTTACCAGTAATCCGCAGGGCATTGTCGCCACGATGAGTATGAACAACCTCTACATTGAAACGGCTACGGAATTGGTTTCAGTTTATACGCTGCTCAGGAATGCCGTGGCCACAGGAGGCCTGCAGAATATGCTGACCGGGGCGGAACGGAGCGAAACCCTCTGGGCTTTGTCCGACAGGTTGGACGCTTTCAGCAAGAAACTGCACTTGTTGCATCTGAGCATACGCTACTATACGATGACCGATGTATGGAACAATGTTACCGCCGGGATGATAGACAGGAGCAACGGGGAAGTTGCCCATGCCGCCTTGGACAGATGGCGAAGGGCGGCAAGGACTATCCAATGAAGAATGAAAAATGATGAATGAAGAATTAAGAATGGCAGAGATAATGAGACACATCGTGATAATGGGCTTGCTGCTTGTTTGCTCGTTGCAATTAAAGGCACAAATCGACCCGACCCTGGCCGGGATGGTGTACCTCTATACCGAAAAGGCGGAAGACCAGTTGAAAGCACAGGAGCGGGCGATGCTGATGCAGACCACCGGGCATATCTGGACACGGGAGGAAGTGGAAGGCACGACGGACATCCAACGGAAGTTCAACGACTACCTCGATTCTTTCCGCGACATCATCAGCTATGCGGCACAGATATACGGCTTCTACCACGAGGTAGGCAAACTGGCCGAAAATATGGGGAGCCTGAACGACCAATTGCGCAGCCGTGCGGGAAACGCCATTGCTGTGGCACTCACCCCGAACCGCAACCGCATCTACCAAGAGCTGATATTGGGCAGCGTGGAAATCGTGAACGACATCCGGCAAGTATGCCTGAGTGACACCAAGATGACCGAGAAGCAACGGATAGAATTGGTGTTCGGCATCCGGCCGAAGCTGAAAGCGATGAACCGGAAACTGCGCCATTTGACATTGGCGGTGAAATATACCTCGCTGGCCGATGTGTGGGCGACCATCGATGAAGGGGCAAGGCCGCAGAAAGCGGACAAGGCGGAAATAGCCCGTGCCGCCATGCGCAGATGGAGAAGAAACGGAGATTTATAAACGGATGGAAACAACTACAAAATAAGTATAGAATATGGCAGGATGGGCAAGAATACTGGGTTTTGGCAAAAAACTGGTCAACAACTCCGCCACCCGCTCATTAGGCGGTGCGGTAGTGCATCCCCAACGCACCCTAGCCGGATTAGGCCATGCCACCAAAACGGCTGTTGTCGGAGGCGGCATGGGCTACCTTGCGTGGGAGAATATCGTGAACGACAAGCCGGTGGTGCGCACCGTGGCCGACGTGCTGGTCGGCGAGGAAAATGTGGACAAAGGAGTGGAAATGGCCGGACAAGCCGCCGACCGTGTGGAACAGGCTGTTGACCAAACCGGTGAAGCCCTGCAAGGCGTAAAGGAGGGCGTTTCCACCATGAACCAGACATGGGGAGGCATCGGAACATTCTTAGGCAACCTGACCGGTGGGAACGGCTTGGATATGTTCGGCAATTTCTTCTCCAACTTGGGGAAAGGAAACGTGTCGGGCTTGGGAATGCTCGGTTTGGTGGCTTCCGCCTTGCTGGTGTTCGGCCGTTTCGGCTGGTTGGGCAAGATAGGCGGCCTGCTGTTGGGCATGATGCTTATAGGCAATAATTCGCGGATAGAGCAGAAACAACCAGCAGGGCAAACGCCGCAGGAGGAGCAAGGACGACAAGGAGGAATACGAAGATAAAAAAAGAAGACAAAAGAGAAAATTGACAATATCGAGAATATGGACTATATACAGGAAATGAACCTCGCTTCCGCCAGCGGCTACTGTATGCCGTTTGAGGAGCGTGACGGAGAAGTGAAGCTGCTCTTGGGCTATGGGGAACAGACCCACCCTAAGACCGGCGGAAAGTTTTTCCACCACGGTGTGGATTTCGGCACACACCGGTACATACTGGCTGCGGTGGCCGACGGCGTGGTGACGGGCATCGGGAGCAACCCCACGCACGGGGTGTTCCAAGTGACCCGGTACGGCAAGTATGAAGTGACCTCCGCCCATCTGGCAAGGGCGATGGCTCCGTTCGGGGCAAAGGTAAAGGCAGGTAGCGTGTTGGCCATCAGCGGCGACCTGCTCCATATGGAAGTGCGGTATGACGGGGAAGAAATCAACCCCATCGACTTCCTCGCCATGCTATACGGCAATTTGAGGATGATGCGGCAGCAAGGACATACTGGGATGCCCGATTTCGAGACTATCGAAATGGACATCCCCACGGACTATGACGATGACCAGGATGAGGTGGAGGAACTGATGTTGCGCTTCTACCCGGACTACCTGTCTGAAATAGGCAGCGGGATGTACCGTGTGCCGGAGCATACCGCCCAGTCCTTGCGCAACATCTTCTCCTTGTCGGCCATCCGTAACTATTTCTACGAGGTGATACCCTCATTGGCCAACCCGCTCGGCATCGGCACACGCGCCATGCCCATCGCCGCCAAGGTGCAGAACCTGCTGATAAGCGACTTCCTGAACTATTTGGCGTTCCGTCACGGGGTGTTCCTCTCCACCTTGGACGGAAACGGTAAAAAAAAAGACTTGACGAAGCGGTAGCCGCCATCAGCATCACCGACCCGCTAGCGAATTTAGAGATTGACGTGTGCAGTTTCGACATACCCAGATTAGTGACCGTCTATCCCGACCGCGCCGGACTAAGGTGGTGGACGAAGGCCTGGTTCAACAACAAGGAGGAAGGGGAAGCCTCGGTGGAAATCAACCGGCAGACGGCGGTGGGCTTCATCCGCGATGAGATAGCCAAGGACGCGATGCTGGAGAAATACTACCCCAAGCAGATGGAGGCCTGCCGCCACGCGATAGAGCAGACAAGGGAACAACTGATGAAACAACTGATCATCACATGAGCAACGGAATACGACATGACGGACGGTTCGCGGAGGTGGAATACTGCCTGCAAAGCTACTTCGACACTTATCTGGTGGCTGTCATGCAGGACGTAAAGGACTACATCGGAAAGAAACAGGCGGAGGAAATAGGCGAATACACCATAAGTCCGGCAGGACTGCTGGGCAGTCTTGCAAGCGGAGCCACGGGAATGCCCGACAACACGCTCCGACACCTGCGGCTCACGGGAGAATGGAACAGCAAGACCGCCGAGAATTATGTGGAGATGTGCAGGGAACGGATTGCCGGAAACGAGGACATCGCCTCCGACCTTACCCTGCTTGCCGGGGAATGGCGCAAAGCGGTCGTGGCCGAGATAGGCAGGGAACGGTATGACAGCCTCTCGGCCCGATTAGGGGGCGACCTGGCTTTCGCCTATGTGGACTACCGCATGGAACAGCTGATGATAGACCGTATGGTGGCCGAGCGGATGCCCAAGTCATCGGTGGAATACGTGCTTCGCAAGGGTATGGAGGGCAGCCTGTTCGGTTTCGCCGACTCCCTGATGAAATCTCCCCTGCAACAGGAAATCGATGTAAGAAGCGAAGCCGCCTACAAGCCGTCCAAAGGGGAAAGGGCAGCCGGACGTGGCGTTTCCCTCGTGGCGGATGCCGCAGCCACTGGCGGCATCACCTCATGGACAGCACTGGTCGGGACTTTGGGTCTGGAAGCCGTTTCCTACGGTGTGGAACGGTATATCGACGGCGATAAAGAAGGAGGTGTAAAAGTGCCGACCGTGGAAGGGTGCATCAGCCGTGGCGTGTTCGGTGCGGAAGGCAACGTGTTCACGGGCTTCCGCCAAAAAGGGAAGCAAATCGTTTCCTACGAGAATGACTATGTGCTTTCCGTCAACAGCCGGCTGGTAAAGCCCATGGGCATCCTCACGGAAAAACCGTTATGGGCGGATTATTCGGAACAATACAAACTACCCCATATGGATCTGAAATCATTTATTCCGGAAAACAAGCGCGATGACGAACGCTACAAGGACGTGCCGATGATTGTCGCGCCGGGGCATGAGGAGGAATACCTCCGGACCTTGGCCGAACAGGAAGAAGCGCAGAAGAAGAAAACAGGAACCGCGCAATCGGAAAGCGAAGAACAACACCCTGGACAACAGCCGCAACAGGAACAAACACCGGAAAGCGGCCAGAACGAAAACCAGCAACAGACCAATGAGAGCGGTTGGGATTCTTTTCTGAGGACATTCGGGTTGGACGGGCTGGACGGCGTGGGCAAGAACCTGGGCTATGTGGTTTCCATGCTCCCCGATGTGCTGATAGGCTTGTTCACCGGTCATACGAAATCTTTCGGGGTAAAGGACAGTCTGTTGCCCATCGCTTCCATATTGCTGGGCATGTTCGTCCGTAATCCCTTGCTGAAAATGGTATTGATAGGCATGGGCGGCTTGAACCTGCTCAACAAGGCCGGGCAAGAAGCTCTTGACAAGCAAGAAGAAACACCTGCCAGACAGCTATACAAGCCTTATCCCGATGAACAACTGAACGCAAGGCTCGCCAATCCCGTGCTTCAAGGCGACCACCTCTTTATGGAAATCGACGGTGTGCCGTGCAGCGTCCTGTTGCCACACAATGCCGCCGAAGCCTGCCGGGAGGGGGCATTGCCGATCAATACCCTTGCCAATGCCGTGCTGGCCAAGCATGAGCAAACCAAGCGGATAGCCCAAGGGAACTTTCGTGCCTCGGAGCAGGCATTGGAGGAAGGCAGGGAAAGGACATTTGGTATCAAGTAACAACATAATCTGAAAAAAATGAGCAAGAATAAAAGTCCTCAAGAGAAAGCCGCAGTGGAAAGGGAAAAGGAACTGCTGTCAGGCGCATTAAACGGAGCGGCAAGCAGCGGCGGCTACTGGCTGAACGCTTCGGGCAGGACGGCTCCCATGTTTTACCCGAAAGGTCCTGAAGTTAGTCCGTTCAACGCTCTCATACTCGCTATGCACACCGACCGTGGAGGTTACAAGACCGCCCGTTATTTCTCGTTCAACGAGGCCAAGAAATACGGACAAGCGGTGCTGCAAGGTGAAAAAGGTGTGCCTTTCCATTGGTACAAATGGGAGAAGTATGTTAACCGCAACGACCCGAACGACACGATGTCGAGGGAGGATTACCTCCGGATGGACAAGGAAGAGCGGAAACAATACAAAGGAGTGCGCAACCGGGAGATACGCATCCTGTTCAACGTGGACCAGACCACGCTGCCCGATTCCAATCCCGAAACCTACCGTGCCCTACTGGAGAGCCATGGCGGCATCAACGACCGGGGCAACCTCAAGGCGGAAGAGCGGCAGTTGCGGAACGCCGTCAACCATTTCGTGGCGCAGGTCAAGGAAAACCTCGTACCTATCCGCAAGGACGGCACAGGCATACCCCGTTACGACACCGCCAAGGATGCCGTCTATATGCCAGACCAAAAGCATTTTGCCTCTTACCCCGACTATGTGCAGGAATTGGTGCGCCAAGTGGCAAGTGCCACCGGGCATCAGCAACGTCTTGCCCGTGAAGGCATGGTGATGCAAGGCGGCAAGGCACCTTCGGAAGATGCCGTGAAATATGAACGACTGGTGGCTGAACTCGCCGCTGGCGTGAAGATGTCGGAGTTCGGTCTGCCGGCCAAGATGTCAGCGGAGAACCTGCCTTTGGTGGAATACTGGACGAAGGAACTGCACGAGAACCCAATATTGCTGGAAGCCATCGAAACGGACGTGAACAATGCCGTGGAGGTGATGCGCAAGGCGGAGCGTGGCGAGAAGATAGAATACGCGGCCTTGCGGGATCACAAACGCACCACCGAACTGCGCGAGAAACAGAAGCCGCAAGTAGATTCAAGGGAGAGCGCCATCCTGCTCGACATCATCCGTAAGGGAGGCATGGGCGTGGACAGCCGCAATTTCGCCTCTCCCACCGAGAAACAGGGCTTCATGGAAAAGTTTAGTCTGGGCTTTTATGACAAAAAGGTGGAAGAAGCATTGTCGAGGGTACGTGACGAAGACCCCGAAGTGGTGGAAATCGCCTTTACCGAAGCCGCCAATTACGGCACCCAGATGGCGGAGTCCTGCAAGGAGTACATTCCTGCCGAGTGGAATACCAAGGGCAGCTATGCGGTGTCTGACAGCTTGAAAGGGATACCCGACCGCTCCACCAAGGAGATGGTCATCGTGCGCGACAAGCAGACGGGCCTCGTGGATGTCGTGCTGCCTGGCGGGGCGTTGGAAGGTGGCCATGTGGTCTTGCCCGACGGTGACAAACGCCCGTACAGCCTGACACCGGACGAGGTGATGAGTGCCCAAGAACGGTCGGAACGCGGGGCAAAGGCGGTGACGAACAACCTGCCCGGCTTCTCCAAGCCACGCATCGAGAGTGCCTTGCGGGCGCAAGGCGCTGCATTCGTCCGTTTCTTTAACAAGGACGGCTTACTGGGTTTCCGTCCCGATGACAGCTACTTTGAGGGCAAGGAGGTAACTACGGCCAAATTAGAGGGCAAGGAACTGCGGACACTTTCGCACATCGACGTGTCCGAGGCGGTGAAAAACGCGACCACCGTGCAGTTCGACCGCATACAGATGCTGCGTGACGATGACGGGCGGTGGGCGTTGTACCTTAAACCACAGGGAGAGGCGTCATTCAGCGTCTATCCCGACAAGGAGGATGTCAACCGTTTCTTCACCACCATCAAGCAAGGGCAACAGGAAGCGTCCGCCGAAGTCCGCCGCAGCTTGGCCAATAAATACTACGCCTTGGCGCAGAATATGCCGGAACTGAAAACGGACTTGTTCGCTGGTCACACCGAGAATGCCGACCTGTCAAGGATTAAAAGAGTGAATATTTTCCGCACTAAGGACGAGCGCATCCTCTGCGCCCCGGTCATTGATGGCGTGGAGAAGGTACAGCCGAGGCTGGTGACGCCCCAACAGTGGCAACGGATGTGGGCGGCGGAGGATATGGCCGAATACAAAACTAATCTGGCAGGCATGCTCTTTGCCGATGTGTTGCAACAGGCAAACGCGCAAATCCAGTCACAGGAATCCAAACAAGGAGAACAAACCAACATGGCATCTGAGGCCACCGCCAAAGGACACTCTTTCACCCCGTCCATGCAGGAACAGTTCGGCCAACTTAAATCCAAACACCCCG
Source organism: Bacteroides sp. An19 (assembly GCF_002160215.1). Lineage (NCBI taxonomy): Bacteria > Pseudomonadati > Bacteroidota > Bacteroidia > Bacteroidales > Bacteroidaceae > Bacteroides > Bacteroides sp. An19. Next base: position 44,870 of record NZ_NFKD01000020.1, read on the forward strand.
ATGCATTGCTGCTGTTCCGGACCGGCGACAACTATGTGGCCTACAAGGAGGATGCACAGACCGCCTCACGGATATTGGAACTTGATGTGGAACAGGGAGATAAGGCGGATACCGTTTCATTCCCCTTCGTGGATTTGGACACCCATCTTCCCAAACTTATCCGTGCAGGACAACGGGTAGCAATTTGTGACCAATTGGAAGAATCCAAGCAAACGGTAAGCCATGAGAATGAGGCACGTGTGGGGCGTGGGAGATAACAGGGATTATTGACAATCAAAAGATTCAAATATGGGTAAAAACAAGAACGAAATATATGCGGAGCAATACGCCAAATGTGCGATGGAGCAGATGCGCCGCTACGGAATACCGGCCTCCGTGACACTGGCGCAGGGCATATTGGAAAGCAGCAACGGCGAAAGCACTTTGGCAAAGAAAGAGAACAACCATTTCGGCATCAAGGCCACGCAAGGCTGGTTGGACGGTGGCGGCAGGTATGGCTTGTATACAGATGACAAACCCAATGAGAAGTTTTGCAGCTATGACAGCGTGGCCGATTCCTACGAACACCATTCCCGTTTCCTGGTAGAGAACAAACGGTATGCCGGATGTTTCAAGTTGCAAGCCGATGACTACAAGGGCTGGGCGAAAGGGTTGGAACAGGCGGGATATGCCACGGGAGGCAACTACGCTGCCTCGCTCATTGGCATCATCGAGCGGAACGGGCTTGACAAGTACGACCGCATGGTAATGGAAGAGATGCAAGCACAAGGCCGGACACCTGGCGAGGACATGGAAAGCCACCTTACCGAAGAGGGCAAAGGTTATGCCTTTCCATTGGAACGTTTGGAGTTTCTGTTGGTGACTGCGCCGTTCGGCGGACAACGCAGCATCACCCTGCAAACAGACCATGAAGCCGTTTTAGCCACGGAAGACAATGGCAAGGTGGTGGCGGTGGACACCGGTAAATCACTGACGGTAGAGTATGCACGGACAGACGGCACCACCTATCAGGTCAGCTACCAAGACTTGGCAAACACGAATGCCAAAGTGGGCGATACGGTAAACGCCGGACAGCAGGTAGGCGTGTCGGGGGACAACCTTCAATTCGGTGTGGTGCAAATCTCCACGGACGGCAGCAGGCGTAACATCGATCCTGCAGCATACTTGGCCGATGTCGCCCAAAAGGGGAACATCAACCTGCAATTGATGTATGAAGGCAAGGACTTGATGGAAAAATACAAGGCTGCTGATGGTGCGGTCATCAACACAACCCTGTCACCGGAAGAATGGATGAAAAAGTTGCTTTCCTCGGAGGACAGCGGTGCACGTCTTGGCTACGGCACTGATCCCGTAGTGGGGATGGCCATTACGATGTTCACTTCGCTCATGGCATTGGCCATGCAGATTGACAACAAGGATGAACAGATGAAAGTGGCCACCGAAGTGGCCTTGGGCAAGCGCATCGACCTTTCGGCATTGCTGCCCGCCTGCAAGGAATGCGTGTTGGAGATACAGGACGGCGGCCGCCCCTTCTTGCATATGGACAATGGCAACGGAATCTTCTCGCACGAACTGACCGCATCGGAGATGAACCGCCTTTCCCTTGTCCTTTCCGATACGGGTACCACGGCAGAGCAGAAACGCATCCAAGTGGCGGCGATAGTGAACAGCATCGCCCTTTCCGGCCAAGTGGCACAGAACTATGAGCAGGGAATGGAACAACACAATGGTCAAGGCGAGAACCTGCAAATCAGATAAAAGACAGAATAGCGAAATAACGAATACATCACCAATAAAGGATAACAATTATGATCAAATGCAATGTGACAATCAACGGCACGGTCAGCCGGGCGGCGACGGTGCGGACCAACAGCGAGGGACAATCGTTTATCTGCTTTACCGTCAAGGCAACCATTCCCGCCAAGTCGGGTGCGGGCAAGCAAGTGGAAATCTCCGTATCAATGGACGGAGGAGAAACAGATGCCACCTCGTATGCCGTGGGTGCAAGGGTGGAAATGCAGGGTACGCTTACTTTCCGTAAGCGCAGCGACAACCTATACTTGAATTTCCATGCCGAAGCAGTGGATTTTGCCCCTGTATCCGACAAGGACAGCATAACGGGCGACATTGAATTTCGCGGCACTATCGGCAAGCAGGTGGAGGAAAAGACCGACAAGAAAGGCGGCAAGTATCTTGTATTCTCGGCTTTCAGCACCGAGAAAGACGGAGAAGCCTTCGCTTTCACTTGGGTGCGTTTCATCCGTTTCTCAGCTGAGCGGGAGGCATTCCTTGTACCCAAGACAGGTATAACAGCCAAAGGCAAGCTGGAACTGTCAGCCTACCTTGACAAACTCAACATTGCTTGCCGGGTGGAAGAGTTGGCAGAATGGGTAAAAAAGGAACATAACAACCAAACACAAGCGTAGGCATGGCAAAGAGGAATGATTACCACAGGGATGGTCCGTCAGCCGAAGACCGGGCGTTGGAACGTTTCACGGAACTGATGATAGAAAAGATTTCCACCTTGAAAAAGGACTGGTCGAAGCCTTGGTTTACAGAAGGCATGATGAAATGGCCAAAGAATCTTTCGGGCAGGGAGTACAACGGGATGAATGCCCTCATGTTGGCATTGGAATGTGAGAAAAAGGGGTACGAGCTTCCTGTATTTTGCACCTTCGATGCCGCGCTTTCACTCAATTACAGCAAGAAGAAGGACGGCTCGCGGCAGCCTTTGCTGGATGAAAACGGAGAGAAGCTGTCGTTGGTGTCCGTGCAGAAAGGCGAGAGATCCTTCCCGGTTTTTATCACCACCTTTACCGTGGTGGACAAGGAAACGAAAGAGAAAATCAAGTATGAGGACTATAAAAGGCTGTCCGATGAAGAAAAACAGCGATATTCGGTTTATCCGAAGATGAACGTATATAACGTGTTCAATGTGGACCAGACCAACCTCCGCGAGGCTCGTCCCGAACTGTACGAGAAGATTCGGTCTGCCAATGAACTGAAACCGCCCGTAAAATTGGACGGCGAGTCATTCTCCTTCGCCCCGTTGGACGAGATGGTGGACAAAGGACTGTGGGTATGTCCTATCCGCCCCATGCATCAGGACAGGGCGTATTACAGCATCAGCAAGGACGAAATTGTCATTCCTGAAAAGGCGCAGTTCGTGAACGGGGAATCCTATTACGGCACCATGCTGCATGAGATGACCCATAGTTCCGGACATGAGAGCCGGTTGAACCGCTTGAAACCCGCTGCATTCGGGTCGGAGGAATACGCAAGGGAGGAATTGGTGGCCGAGCTGGGTAGTGCGCTGTTGGCTTCACGTTATGGTATGGCAAAGCAGGTAAAAGAGGAGTCGGCGGCTTACCTGAAGTCGTGGCTGGGCAGCCTAAAAGAGTCGCCGGAGTTCCTGAGAACGACCTTGTTCGATGTAAAAAGGGCGACCTCGATGATTTCGCAGCAGATTGAGGCCGTACAGGAGCGCATCGAAGCCAAGCCGGACATCATGGATGTGGACGGCGACGGGAACACACAAGAAGTGGCTCATGAGGAACGAGAGCTTGTGGGTACGGTGGCGGAGGAACACGTGCCGTACCGACGGGGACGGTAAAAGGGAAGCAGTCTCATAAAGGTACGGTCGGCAGGGTGGATTTGTTTGCTCCACCCTGCCGGCAGTTACCAATGTTGATGCATCCGTGTCAGAAATGATAGCGGATGACACCGCCGAAGAAAAGTACCGTTCCTTCCTCCAACCCGCTGACCCAGGACATGAAGCCGGCCGATAGCATGGGTTCGCCGTCGATGAAAAACCTGATGTTCGTATCCAGCGGATTTTCAATCTCCCTTTTCAGCCAGTATGCCTCTCCGACGAACTTGAATACGTTTTCGGATGACACTTTCACGGCCTTGCCGTGGATGCGGGCCACCCACTCTTCCGTCCACTTGCCGATGCCGCCGTTATACCGCAGGGAATTTTCGTCGATGAGCGTGAACATCCCTTCGGGCAGTATGCAGCTGCAGAAATCCTCAATCACGATTTTACGGTATGCTTCCAGGACTTCCGAACAATAGTCGAAGAAGCCATAACCGCCTTCATACAACGTGAGCGCGTTTATGAAATCCTCCTTGCCGATGACTTCCGTTCCGATTTGAATGATGTTTGAGTACATGGTTCTTGTTTTTATTAGTTGGACATTGTGTGCATTCCCTGTTGTCCGGGCTTTCCGCCCTTACCGCAAGGACATTTTACGTGCGGATGGAAACGGCAGGACAGGGAAACAAAGGCAAGCAATCTCGAAGGATAGTATGGCGGTGCTTGACGTGTTTCCCATGCCGTAACTTTGCACTGGAAAATGGGGCGGCAAGAATGGGCGTATGGCAAAATCCAATAAGGTATAAAAGGATTGGTCAAAACAATATATAAAAGTGTATAAAAGGGTGCTGCGGCATGGAAAGCCTATGGGAAATCGGCAGGGCTTCCCATCAGCTGTCCTTGCGGCTCATCACACCACATTGTATTGGTACAGGTAGCAGTAATTGTCCGTCCCTGCCGATTTCCACTGTCGGTTGAGGTCGCCCAAGTCCTTTTCGGAGCAGATGGCGCAACCGCACATTCTCGACACCCAGTCAAGGGTTTTCTCCAAGCAGGGGAAATATTCGGTCACGTACCCGTCATCGGGAAAGTGCGCATCCACGGCGTACCTGTCCTTGAAATAGCGGCCCTCGCTGTCGTTGGTCTCGTAAAAGTCCATCATCGGTTCTTCGGAAATGTAATAGTAAGTCAAGGAGGGGAACTTCTCGCAGATGAAGTCGTAGGTCTCGATGCAGGGCGCCCATGCGGTTTCCGTTTCCATGCGCAAGACATTCCCCTGGCATTGCAAGGACATCCATGACCCACGGCAATAGGTATTCTCCCACTTGCCGCCCAAGGCTTCGACAAGGCAACCCAACCAGTTTGTGCCAAAACCGTTTTCAACCAATGGAGTTTTGCGCCTTTCCAACTTTTTCATCGTTTGGTAAAGGGTCTTGATTTCTTGCTTGTCACCCTCGAATACGAGGGCTGTTGAACACCAATTAGGCATGATTGTAAATGATTTTAGTTATACATTATGTTTGGATGGGGTACAGGGCGTTAGGAACACCCTATACCTTTTGTCGTTCACTCAGGCAACATCATCGGCATCAGCAGAGCCAAGTGTTCCGACTGCACATCGCTTGAAACGGGTTCGATGATGGCGGCACGGCAGGCTTCGCTCATGCGGAAACGCACTTCGGCTGTATCCATGTTCTCCAATATCATCTTGAGGTTCTCTGCGTGGAAAGCGATACGGACTTCATCGCCTTGGTAAGTACAGAACACGGTTTCTTCGGCCGATGTGGCATTGTCAAAATCATGCCCTGTGAGGAGCAAGGCCATGCCCGAAAAGGACAACACAAGCTGGCGGCTCGTCCTTTCCGCGAATACGCCTACGCGACGGATGGCAGACAACAGGGCTTGGCGGTCGATGGTAGCTTCCTTGTTGCTGTTGGTGGGAACAATGGCATTGTAGTTGGGGTATGTTCCCTCTATCAGCCGTGTGCTGAAACTGTCCGTGTCGGTCTTGAACACAATGTTCCGCCCGTTGTATTCCACTTCCACGCTACCCTCCTTTTTATGCAACAACAACTTGACAATCTTTGCTGCCTTAGCCGACAAGACGAAACGGCAATCATCCGCATTTCCTGCCAAGGGATAGGTGTTGCGCACCAACTTATGCCCATCGGATGCGGCACACTCCAACTTACCATCGGAAATAGTGTAGTTTATCCCTGTCATCACGGGGCGCAAGGCATCGTAAGAAACGGCAAAGAGCGATTGGTCAATGGAATTGCACAATGTGGCTGCGTCCATGTCGAAACGAATGTCACTCTCGTTTTGCATCATGGGATATTCATCGCTGCCAAACCCTGCCATGCCGTAATGCCCGTTCAAATAGTGGATGGTCACACTTTTGTCCTTATCGTCAATGGTAAAGGTAATCGGTTGTTCGGGCAGGTTCCTCACTGCGTCCAACAAGGTGGATGCCGTGATGCACACTTTGCCTGCTCCCTCCTGTCCTGTGATATCCAGCGAGCCGTGCCATACACATTCCAGGTCGGAGGCGGTCACTTCCAGCGGTGCGTCCTCTTTCACTTCCAGCAAGAACGTGGAAAGGATGGGCAGTGCCGGTTTGTTGTTCATTACTTTGGCCATTGTAGCCAGTTTGTTTGCCATTGCGGTTGATGATACTGTAAATTTCATAATGAGAATGTTTTTGTTTCCCCTGCTTTCGGGCTGTTTGCCCTTGCCCGGAGGAAGTTATTTTTCGGTGCAGGATGAGCCGTCCGCCTATGACGCAAACTTTTTGGCAGGAATACGCTTTGGACAAAGGAGAAAGGAAGATTCCTGTCATCGGGAACAACCGCTTAGTCCGGCCTTTGTCCCAAAAGTTTTCGGCATCAACAGCGGGCGACTGAACTTCGCACCCGAAAATACGCCCGGCGGCAAGGGTATGGCGCGAGTGGTAAAAAGTCTGTATAATCGGATAACTGTCTGTATATAAAAGGATGGCAAAGTGGAAGTGTTGATTTGACATTTTCTTGAAAACCCGTTCCACAAAATATCGGTTTTATTATTTTTGCAGTCATTTATGCAGGCAAATAAGAGTATATGGAACGGTTTATCATCATAGTGTTGCTCATTCTGATACTGTCACTTACATGGTATTGGAGAAGAAAGCTGGGCGAAGCCTATTGTGCCGCCGCCCAATATGAGCCTACTTTGGAACTGCGCAGGGAGTTCAGCCGCAAGGCTGTGTTGGCGGGCAATCAGGAAGCGAGGTAGATTTTCCCCATCACCGTTGCGAGGTTTGCTGCCGACCATCAGCCACCCAAAAGTGTTCAAAAAGAAGAAAATCCCATGCGTATTCACGGACTATTACTTCCAGTCAAGGTACAACCCATACCTAAGCGAAGCACAAAAATAGTTCTGCCAATCCTTGATCATCCATACCAACGTCGTAAACGGGTATCTATGATGAAGAGTCGGAAGACATTGATTAGACGCCTGACAGGACGATTATTTATGTGAACAGCATGATTAACTTGTGGTATGGCAAAAGGAATGGGAAGTATGTAGTGGTAAAAAAGGAAGTCTTGCCGTTAGATCCGGAGAGCGACAAACCATGCAGCGACGACTTGTCGGAATTTGACTTGCGGATATAGAACAGGCCGACTTTCACAAGCCGGCCTGCCCTTAAAACAGTGGTTCGATTTGATCGTGAATCCCCCTGTCAAGAATAGAACAAAACAAAAACCTAATCAGTCGTGTTCGTTACAGGAAACAACAGCCTTACACAAGCATTGCGGTTGGCTTCTACGGGCTTGTAATCGTCGATACCACCGGCTGAAACAGTTTCTATCCTGTCGGCATCCACGCCACGCTTTCGCAACTGTCCGGCCATGTATGCGGCACGTCTTTGAGACAAGCCGTTGTTGATGGCATCGTTGCCTGTCGCACTGTCTGCCGCACCGATGATTTGGACGCGCAGCCCGTGCTTTTGGGCAATCCGGGCGATGCCGTCCAAATTGACCAACTGCGAATAGTCAGTAAGCCTGTCGGTGTCCAGCACGAAGAAGAAATAGATGGGCGGGCCGATATATCTACCGTCCACAGGCAAGGATGAAACAATGGAATCGTTGCCTTGAAACGAACCATCACTTCTATAATTGGAAACCTCGCCGTATGCCATATAAACTGTGTCCTTGCTGTGGATAAAAGTGCTGTCGCCTTTATGTGTGTCCATGTCTGCTTGGGCATCGCGCAGCCTTGCACGAAGCGAGTTCAATCCGCTGTAATCATTCTTGGGATAGCCGGTAGACAAGCCTTTGCCATCACGTCTATCTTTTATCGAAGAAAGCCTGTCCGCATACTTGTCAAGCAGTCCTTCCAACTTCAATATCTTCTCCAATTCGGCAATGATGCGGATGCTCATGCCATTCTTCTGCCTGAACCGTTCATTCTCACCGCGCAAGCTGTGGACATAATCGGTTAACCGCTCGTTACGCTTGATGTAAGGGGAGGCATTAACCACGCGCTTCCAACCTCTCTTGCCGATTGTGTAAGAGAATCCGGCGGTCAGCGACAACATACGGTCGCCCCACCTGTTGCCTGCGCCCATGCCGTCAAAGTCCTTGAAGGTGGTGGCGCAACCAAGTTCAGCGGTGAGGTGCAGGCGGTCGGTCAGACGGTATCGTCCTTGCACCCCGTAAGAAACGGCAAAGGGTTGCCGGTCGAGTTCGTCATTATGCAGGATACCCAAGCCGACGTAAGGAACCAAGTCCCAACGGAAATCCTCTTTGGGACATGAGAGGCCCGACAATACATTCCACATCAAGTCGGCATGGAGATGCTGGAAGTTTCTTGATTCAAACAGGGCATCCTTGAACTGCAAACCTTGGAAGGCAGCTCTCACACCTATGGCAGGCGTGAACCACTTGCCCGCAGAAACGGACAATGCTGGTCTCGTGCGGTCAAAGATGTCACCGCAGCCAAGCGGCGAACCGACAAAAGCCGACACACCGCCGGACACGTTCACGAACCAGTTTCCACGCCAAGGAGAAACCTCCACGGCATTCTCCAAATAGATCGGCTCCAACGGTTTCAGCCATTCCTCCCATTGTGGTAGGATCTCCCATCGGATAGTATCCGTCATGGGAACATTGTACGCCCTTGCCATGAGCGGCAGGGACAATACGGATAGCAATAAAAATCTTCTTATCATATTATCAGCATATTTGTTTTCGACTTACAAAAGAAATGATTCGCCACGTCTGCAAAGAGGCTTTCTTCCTCTTTCAACTCCCGCTTAACAAGAATTTCAGTCACGGCGATTTACCATACTGTCAATCATACTATAAGTCAGATATAAGTGATGACAAAAAGTCTCTTGGCCTGTCATTTCCTGCGGACGTTCTTGCCTCCTTTGGGCTTCATCATCCGGCTTGCCTGTATCAGGCAGCGTCTTGCCCAGGCCCGGTCGTCCTCGTCCTCTTTCCGTCCCCAAGGCAGGTCATTGTCACCACCTCCACCGCCGTGGCTTTCGGCAAATGTCGTGGCCAAGTCCACATAGTTCGCAAAGAGGTAGATGGCACATTTGAAGATGTCCTCGCCACGTTCGGCCACATCTTTCAGCAGCGTGCCGTCGAACAGATTTTGTCCTTCGCCGTCCAATGCTGGAAGCAATGACTTGAACTCGTTCAGTATGTCGCCCAACAGCGCATCGGCCAGCCGGTAGCGCACCTGATGTTCCAAGTCGTAGGTCGCAGCTTTGAGCTCTCGCCGGTATTCAACCGCACGTTCACGTGTTTCTTCCTCTATCTGTCTAAGTTCGGAAAGTTGTCTGTTCGCTTCTTCCAATTTGCCGCGTTTGTCGGTGAGATTATCAAGCACTTTCTGCAAGTCAAGGTCGAGTTTGCTTATCTTCTTGCGCAATTCCTCCGAATCGCCACGGCTCGCTTTCAATTTTTCCGCAAGGGCTTCCATCTCGGCAATCATCTGCTTCTTTTTCTCCTCTAAGTTGACGGTCATCGTGCCCAGTCCTTTCACCCGTTTCTCGGCAAAACGGATGTCGGCAAGCAACTCGCCGAGCAACTTCCTGTTGTTCTCAACCTGTTCCTCCAGGGTCGTACATTCCTCGCTCAACGCACGGCGGTATTCTTCCGTGGTCCGGTGTTTCGCACCGCTTAAGGCGATGCTCGTGCCTCGTTTCATGCCCCACTTCTCGTTCACCTTGGCGAACTCGTCATGATAGAAATAGAAACGTTGTTTGGAGTCGTATTTGTTGCCTCCGAAAACCTTGTTGTAGGAAATCCTGCCGCGTGGATCCATCGGTATCACGGAGCAGTGCACATGGGGGTTCAGCTCGTCAAGGTGTACATAGAAACCGACGACGTTATCTTCGCCCCAGTGTTCACATGCAAACCTGTACACGTCCTGCGCCCAACGCTCTATGTCCTTGTTGCGACAGATATGAGAGTTGTCCGCCCCGTGCGTGAAGTTCACTCTCTGGTTGCCGAAGGCGAGCTGGTGCATCCGCTCCCTCGAACCGCCGAAGATGATGTTGGCTACAGTGCGGAACCCCGGCTCGGAGAGTCCCTCGTTGGGATCCTTGATGCCACGGGATTGCAGGGATTCCGCCATGCGTTGCCCGATAGACTTGGACTTATCCACGGGCACAACTTTCCCGCCCTTGACTATTTCAAAGTTGAGCCGTTCGCGGGTGCGGTCATAATTGCCGTGCCTCGTCGCCCATTCCCAACCTCTTTCCGTCCAGTTGCGCTGGTGCTCGTTGCTCTGGCCATCGCTCATGCCCTTTCCGGGCCTGATGTCAAATACCTGTTTGATGCTTTCTGCCATATAATCCGGTCGTTTTTTACAGCTTGCTGCCGCCCCCGGCGGTTCCTGCATTTTGCCCCTTTAAGGGCAAAGTGCGTATTAGGCTACGCAGGCAGAGCCTGTCTTCGTGGGCAAGCCCTGTCGTCAGGGTCGGAGGTCAAGACCTCCGTTAATACCCATCCCGTCTGTCGGGATACCATGCACTTGGTTTGACGAAACTCAGCGCGGGGGAAGCAAGACGTTTAAACTTGGTTATCTGTTCCACCTGTGGACTTGGTTCCCTCGTGCGGTTTAAGTCCGTTATGGGGCTTTTCTTGCGTTATAAAGGGAAGATAATACTGCAGAATGATGTCGGCCGTTTCATCGCCGCTACAAGTGGCTTGCGCTTTCAGTGGGGTCTCAGCCTCAATGAGCCGCAGTCCGGCAAGCGTCAGCCGCTGAAGGAAACACGCAAGGTCTTTGCCGCATTCTTCCAAGAACAGCCGTTCAAGGGCTTCATTCACCCGTGTGTTGGCTGGAATGATGCCTGTGCGTTGGAGGATGGTATGGGCTATCAGCTTATGCAGACGTTCGCCTGTGGATGCTTGCCGGTCGGAGCGTTTGCCTGTCGGTTCGGTTACGAACAGCTTGTCAGTTTCGGTTATGAAGTGTACAAGCATTTCCACCCATTCTTCAATGGTGAGGTATCCACACAGCCAGCGGTTCAAGAGCAGTTCCTCCTCCGACAACAAAGGGGTATTTATGTGTCCGTCTTCTGGCAATACACAAGTCATCGAGAGGATGAAATACCCACTGCGTCCTGTAACTTTGGCGACTTCCGATAATTCCAATTCGGTGAGGAATTTGCGCACCGTGTTACGATGCCAGTTCCAATGCTTGGCAAGCCCGCTGACCGTCAATGCCACCTGCCCTTGCGGCAAAGGCTTGGCGATGGCTGGGAACTCTTTCTTGTCCTTAGTAGAGAGGTCTAACAAGTTGCGGAACGCCGCCAGTTTCGAGTGCTTCTCGTTCGATTCGGGATTGAGGAATGCAAGCAATCCGCTGTCAATTAGGATGCGGCATCTTGCCGCTTTTTCTTCTTTCATTCTTGGGGCTGTTTTAAGCGTTATTCTGTTCAATTGAGTAAAAATGGAATGGCAGGGGAAGGACTTACATGTAAGTAATGATTCCGACAGCCTAAGTTCCTTATGACCATTTATAATAGGTGTCTACAATGCTATGAGGAAACTCCAAATAGTCATCCAACGTGTCAGGAAATGTGTTACGAGCCACCTGCGAGGGATAAAACACGGTGCCGAATACGACTGTGGCCAACGTAATGCCAAGGGGCAGCATATGCGGTACGAAGAGCAGGATTACCGCTGCCATTGCCGCCCAGGAAAGGTGATGCTTCCGTTGCAGGAAGTCAAACGCCCGTTCCGTGTTTTTGTGGGAATACAGGGCCAAACAGGCAATGGATGACAAGGCCAGTTCATGGACATTCCCAAAGAAATTCAGATGGTAGAAGTGGAACACCATGAGGGTGGCGAGCATTCCTAGCGTATAGCATCTGCGGAAGCTGCGCCTCCAAGCCATGCGCAAATAAAACTGGAGCATGGCAGGGCGTTTGCTCTTGTAGAGAAACGGCACGGCGGCATATGCAAGGATGTAAAGCATATAAAGGATTGGAATAATCATTATCTTGTGGTTTAAGGGTTACAGTTCAAGTTCCAAGTTGATGAGTTTGTGCGAGGCGAGGTGGATGATGTCCTCCGCGTCCTGCATGGAAAGCGTGCCCAGCCTGCAGCGTTCCTTGAAGCCCGGCCGCCGTTTGAGCGAGTTCACCGCACGGTCAAGACGGTATTCGGGAATATCCCACACATGCCCTTTGGGGTATGCGCCATGTGCCGTCCGTGCCACCAAGGAAAGCACCCTGCAACGGACGGGGTGCAGCCCTCCGCCGGAGTGCAGCATGAAGTTGCACTCACGGTCTGTATCCAGCACGTCCACCCAAGTGCGGCATTCATGGATGGTGGCGGCGAGTTGCCTGTACAGGACTTCCTTCATAGGCAGATGAAGTCTTTGAGCAGTTCCTCTTCCTTGACGGCGTACAGGAGTTTGCCGCCATTCGCCACTCTCGCAAGCTCCTCGCGGAGTTCGCTGCCCATCACTTCCAATGAATCGTAGAGGGTCACATAGAGCGTATCACACTCGATGCGGTCGTCGGCTTGCGCGTTCAACTTGTGCATGTGGCCGAAGCGGGGATTGGAGTAAGCACAGCACCGCTGGCCGAACGGGGTGTCTTTGCTCGGCACATGGTGGTAAAGGAGTTCCAGCTCCATCTGGTCCTCCAGCTCGTCGATAAGTTCCTCGATGGGATAGACTTTGGGCAGGCGGAAAGTGAGCAAGGCGTAATCCTCGTACACCTCCGCCCCTTGGAAAAGGCTTTGTGAAACCAACGCCGGCATCTGCAAGGATGCCAACGTTACAAAACGGTCAATTTGTTCTTTCTGCATATAGTTGTAGTATGTTTGATTAGTTTCGGAATCGTTGGGGACAAGATTTATTCATATCCCAAGATGAATGTTTTGATCAGCAGCGCGGGTAACCCGTCGGCATCCAGCGGGAGATCCGACTCTTCCAATTTGTCCAAAGCCTTGGGTGTCATTTCCGCAAGCTTTTCCATTGTCCGCATCTGTTCCTCGTCCATGAGTGCGTAAGCAAAGCCGTCCAATGAAATCCACGGTTGAAGAATCATCCACAGGTAGGCTGTAGCCTGCCCGTTATCAACCCGATGTAAACGGTGCAGACTCTCCAGACAGGCTTCCGCATTTTGCAACAACCGTCTGTTGTTACGCATCGCCAGCAGTATGACAACTTCTGATTTACCGAACACGGGATATTCATCGGCTGACAGGCTGATAATTCCGTGCATCACCTCGCCCGTTTTCTTTGTAATATCGTCAAGCGGTATGTTGCCAGTGCTCAATGTTGATAGATGGAGAAGAAACGAGCGGAAAGCCACATCCTCATTTCGTAGGAAGTCAATGGCATCATGCTTGGTGCGGATGCCTTTAGCAAGTGAGCCATCCAGCAATCGGTTGTATTTGCCGATAACTTCTTTCGCGCTTCCTTTCAAAGGAGCGGCTGTACCGGCATCGTGGTAGAACAGATGGACGGAAGCCACTAACTTTTGAGACACTGAATCCATCTCTATGTCATTCAATCCTCGCACCACGGCAAGGTAGTCGGAATAGCTCCACGTTCGGCTGTCAATCAAGCGAGACATTTGAAATTTGATGGAATCCCCAATGGAAATATGCCTGGCATCGGCATGGGCAGTCGTGTCACTTTCTAAGGTTGCCGAAACGGCAGTCTTCAATTTGCGCCATTCCTGTACCAGTGATATAAGTTCTTCCACGTTCAAGGCCTTTTTTGACTTGATTATCGTGAACAATTCGTTATAAGAGACCAAGGCATCGCCTATTGAACTGGGGAAATCATTGGAAACAGGTTGGCAACTTGCCAGCAATGTTGCCATAAAAGACAAAATGAAGATTAAAGTATGATTTTTTAGAGTCGGAAAGACATGGCATTTTCCACTCATAAAGTGCAGAAATTTTGTTGGCCATTTGGTGGCTGGTTCATCCGATAGTATCCGTTTCATCTTGGCAAATTTGATTTTGACGGTGCAAAATTATACCTTGCAGGCCATAATACCATATCTCTCCTACAACATTATCCATTCTTAGAAAATCATACTCCAAGTATGGTTTTTGTATTTGTCTGTCAGCCAGTTAGTGGCTAAAATGTGCTATAAAAAAGGAAATGATTGCGAGAACAGGAATTTATGGAATTACAGCTATTCAAACGTAAATAATCAGCCCGGACATTTGCCACAACAAACAGGCAACACCCAAACTGGACAAAGAGCCAAACAGGTGACATATGAAAAGAGAATTAAATTGGAAATTCAGCTTGGAGATGCAGGTTTTATCCTGCAAAAATCATACTTTTGCAGTCAGAATTAAATTTGGACTTAAACTATATGGCTAAGATTGGTTACATGCCGTATCTTCCCAAGTATGCGGAGGGAGCGGCTGATAGGAAGTGGATGGAGGATTTCGGCTGTGAGAACATCGTGGAAGAACAGCCGGTTGAAGGAGCGTACCGCTTGGGGTGGGACAGACTTTTGGCAAACATTGGCAAAGGCGACACGTTGGTCATATCTAAATTCGCCCATGTTGTCAAGGGAGCAAGGCAGTTGTCATTCTTTTTGGAACTCTGCCGGATAAAATCCGTGCGCCTTGTTTCCTTGCATGACGGCATTGATTCAGGCAATGAACTGTTCCCGGAAACCAAAGTGTCTGATGTATTGAGTATGGTGGCCAAGCTGCCCGAAGAAGCCAACGCCGTGCGCAAGATGGTTTCCAAACCGGGCAGGCTGACAAAAGGGATTAAAGTGCTTTCACAGGCTGCATACGGTCGAATGGAAAGGAAGAAACTGGTGGTAAACATGTACAAATGCGGCTATACCATCGAGGACATTTGGAAATCCAGCGGTTTCCGAAGCCGCAGTTCCATCTTCCGCGTATTGAAGGATGCTGGAGTGGAGTTGAAACGTTCCCGAAACAAGATGAAAGACAACTAAAACAGGGGTTAGAAAAGATTTTATAATAGGACTGTGCGCAAGTGTGATGGGACACCCATTGGCATCCCATCCACTCAGAAAAGTCAAGCGGTCTGCTTTTGCCGCGCCAAGGTGTTTCGGACGGCATCGTTCACTTGCATCAGCCAAATGTGGCTACCGCATGGAAGTTGCTGTTCGTCCAAGATAAAGGGCAGGGAATGGTCTGCCACTTGTACTTTCAACCGTTCTCCGTCAAAGCTAAGCCCTGTTAGCGTTCTGCTGCGTGTGCGACCGTCTTCGTCAGTCCAACCCATGCGGATATCACCGCCCAATGGCACGGATTGGAGTTGCCCCTCTTGAATTGTTTGCTTGACGGCTTGCAGGGCGTTGTGCTTCATGCTGTCAAGGACAGCCCCGATGGATTGGGGCGTAGATGTTCTTGTAATCATAAGTTGTCCGTTTATGAAAAACATTCCTTCCAAAGAAACCGTTGATACTCGGCTTCGTCCTTGCCCCGCTCGATGGCTTCATCAATGACACGGCCAAGTTCGTCGAAATACACTTCCTCGCCGATGCACTCTGTGCCGGCATAGTTCTGCAAATAAACCTCGTAGTAGTCCAATGCGTTGTAAGCGATGATGACATTGCCACTGAACAACCGTCCTTGCACATGGAATTTAAGGGCTGCCATGCCCTTGTATTCCGTTGCCACAAAATTTTCGATGCCCCATGAACGAATGACATTCAACGGGGTCATGCCCACCAGTTGGTCTTTGATGGTATTCGCCATCTGCAATACAAAATCTTTATCCATATTCAATTTTATTATGATTAGTCAAAATTTTCTTCTTCCTCGATGATTACATGGACGCTCCTTTTGCCATAGATGCGCCAGAATGCTTGCACTATGATGTCAAACAGTCTGTCGCTTTCCGTGTACCCAATGTCCAGCTCCTTCGTCCAATAGTCGAAGCTGAAATCAGCCGTTTCGCCCGAATAACGGTCAGCCGTGTTGTAAACCGTTACATCCACATAGTCGGTCGTGCCACTTTGTAGGCTTACCAAATGCCCATAATAACAGAACTCCATGTTGTTGGAGGGGCTGGTGGTAATTTTCTCCGCCAGCCTGCGAATGTAATTGTATCTTTTCCTGTTCATAGCGGCACCATTTCATCAATTCCTACCGTAAACCCATAGCCGTCCTCCGTGCGGAACTCATACAGCCGTTCAAGGTCGTGAAGCACTTCGCCTTTGCCGAAATTCTCTATTGCTCCCTCTATCTCCACATTCATGGCGGCTTTCGCACGTTCAAGGGTGGCATACAAGGCATGGCAGTCTGACACGCAGTCATTTTGTTCAATCAAGGTGTAAACCAGATACACAGCGTTCTTTTCCATAGTCCAATGTTTTAGATGTGTGGGATATAATGTCCGTTCTCTTCCAAGTAAGCCACGATGTCTTTTGCTTCCTCATGCGATGCACGGTTGCGGTCATCATACCGCCTTTTGTCATCGGCTATCACCACCAGGCACTCCTTCAATAGCTTATAGAGTTTTTGCTGCAAAGTCGGGTGCATCAGTGGGATGGAGGCGGCAAAGGTTGCATAGTCAAAGCCGTAGTCGTTCAACGCATTTTCCACCTGCATGGCAAGGCGGTACTCTTTCGTTTCTTTGAGGTTGTCAAATTTCTTGTTCATATCCGTAGATGTTTAAGTGAAACTTTTCCCTTTCATCGGCTCCTTTCCCCGAAGCCTGTTTGGGATTTACGGATGCTTGGTCCGGACATCGGTCCTGCTTCACCTGACGCTTTTTCTTGCCGAATACGCTCCGCAGGAGGAAGATTCTGCAAGAAATCCATTTCAAAGCGTGACAGGTCAAGCGCGATGCCCGACATTCGCAGCCGGAAAGCCAAACAGTGAGGGACAAGAGCGAAATGCCATGCAGACAGGTATAAAAGGAGCAGTGGTTGGCTATGAGAAGATAAGGGAATTTGGCAAGTATAACAGGGATAAAACCGGGTAAAGCAAGTGCTATAAGTGGAACCAGGCTGGGTAGTCCATACAGGGAGGCCGTACTCCGACCTCTCCCACATGGATTTTCTTTGTCAGAACCATTCGAGATTATCCCTCCTTAGCTCCTCCACCAGCTCTTTGTCGGGCAAGGCAAGGGTACGCTCATCGGTGAAGAAAAAAATCTCATCGTAGATGTCCGATGCTTCCTTACTGGTAAATTCCTCGTTCTCGTCCTCGAAACTGCCGGGGTGCAAAGCATCAAGCAGGGCTGTGCTGCCTATAATCAGATATTCGCCTTGGTTGTCTTTCACCATGCGGCATGGGTACTCCACACCGCCAAATTCAATATTCGCTGTAATCATACGTTTGTATGGTTAAATGGGTTAGTATAAATTGGTTATCTCCAAATTCATGCGCTTTGCCCTGCGGCAAGTATAGAACGTGCCGCCTTTCGGCTCGCCATTGTAGTAGGCGATGATGTGGCTGGCTCGCTCCAGCATATAGTCGTTACGCCGAAGGAAACAGCCGTCAAAGTAAGTTTCGCTCAAGCATACCATATCGTCAGCCTTGCCAAGAATGGAACGATACCTCTCTTTGTCCGCAGGGTTGAACTTGCAGGATTGCCCACGGAAAGGAATGACGGCTGTCAGCCGGATGTCGGAATAGTCGGCTTTCATCGCCAACAGTGTTTCAGCCGCAAGCATGTCAAAGCCTGCCGCCATGCCTTATGTATATTAAAATATTATGTAAAGTATTTAGATGCTAATAATTGCAAAACATTTTGTTAGACGAAAAATAGCAAATATTACTTTACATAATACTTAAACGATTTTCAGAAAGACTTAAGGAAGTCCATCAGCGCTTCATTATTTTGCCATACTGGTTCTGTTTCCGGGACTATTTTGATATATGCTTTCTCAATGGCT